>CADBML010000105.1 GCA_902795825.1 uncultured Bacteroidales bacterium | reverse complement strand
TTGAGACCTATAGCGTTTTTACTCCCGAAACTAAGGTTATTGATATAGCCGATGTCAGATGGATGATTATTAAGGAAAATTGTTTCATCTGCTGAGTTGTGAAGACGTGAAAAGACGTGAAAATATCGGTCATGTGAAAAAATGCGGCACAAAAACTATGTTTTACAACATATTTTCACTACTTTTGTGATGTTTTTCCCAAATTCAATAAACGATTTCAGCCTCATTAACATTTCTTCGACAACTATTATGGCATCCCCAGCAAAATTCTCAACAAAAATTGGAATAATAGCAGCCACTATCGGTTCGGCAATCGGACTGGGCAACGTGTGGCGTTTCCCGGCAGAAACACAAGCTAACGGTGGCGCGGCATTTTTGATAGTATATGTTGCGTGTGTGTTGGTGTTGGGTGTTCCGGTGATGGTGGCGGAATTTGCCATCGGACGCCGCGGCAATTCCGACGCTATCGGTTCGATTCGCAACATCACGGGTAAAAAGAAGCCTTACTGGTTGATTGGCGTGCTGGCCGTGATTGTTCCTTACATTATTTTGTGCTATTATATGGTAGTATCGGGGTGGACATTCAGCTATTTGGTTCATTCGATTGACGGAGCGCTTTACACTCCCAATGCGGGTGATGCTGGGGTCGATTTCACCGAAAAGATGCGTCATTATGTGCTTTCCGATTATAGCCCGTTGGTAATGACGTTCATTGTGATTGCGCTCAACTATGGAGTGTTGATGTTCGGTGTTAGAAAGGGCATAGAAAGGCTGTCGAATTTCGCGATGCCTGTTCTCTTTGTGATTTTGTTTGTGTTCTGCATCTATGTTTTGACATTGCCGGGTGCAGGGAGTGGTGTGAAATATTTCCTGAGTCCTGACTTCACAAAGGTTACTCCCACCACCTTCATCAATGCGTTGAGTCAGGCGTTTTTCTCTTTGAGCCTTGGTATGGGCATATTGGTAACATACGCCGCATATTACCCTAAAGAAACGAAATTGGCGCGTACGGCATCGACAGTGTCGGTTCTCGATATGTTTGTGGCAATAATGATGGGCCTCATAATCTTTCCTGCCATCGGCGCATTTGGCGATTTGGACAATAGCGAAATTGCCGGCTCCACACTCATTTTTGTCACTTTACCCGAGATATTCAATCAAATGCCGAGTCCATGTCTATGGTCAACGTTGTTCTTTATTCTGTTGAACATCGCCACTCTGACCTCTACTGTGAGCATTGCCGAGGTCGCTATCGCGAGTGTTCAGCATCGGTTCAAAATCGGCCGTAAAGTTTCAACGCTGATAGTAATCGCTCCGTTGCTTGTGTTCAGTTCGATATGTTCGCTATCGCTCGGACGGTGGTCGGGTTTCACAATCTTCGGCATGACAATATTCGACGCATTCGATTATTTCGCCACAAACATCATGCTTCCGATAGTCGCTTTTCTTATGTGTGTTTATATCGCATGGATTGCGCCGCGCAATATTCTCAACGACGAAATTACTAACAACGGCACACTTCGTTCGCGATTCTACCGCATCGTGATTTTTATCATCCGCTACATTGCTCCGTTCATGATAGCGTTGATTTTTGTCGGAAACTTCATCAAGTAAAGTGGTTCTCTATTAATTTCCGAATATCATCTCTGAATTTTCTGAAAGGCAATTAATCGGAATACCCTAAAAGTCATGGGAAAGATTGGCGACATGCTTAGAATGACATCACGCGAAAGAAACGGCCTTGTGGTTCTTCTGGTGGTGTTGGCAATCGTAGTCGGCATTGTGGCATTGGTGAAATCGACGGGCGATGCGTCGGAGTCTATTGCCAATTTGGAGACTTCCATAGCAAAAGCCGACTCCATAGCAAAAGCCGACTCCATAGCGAATGAAGCGACAGTCGGCGAAGATAACGCCGATGGAAGCAGTGCAAAGGCAAAGGAGTTGAAAAAAACTCAGAAAAAGAAGACTAACCCTAAGTCAACATCGAAGGGGTCGAGCCGCGACCCGATGTCGGAAGCCCCCTTAAACAACAAAAAATAGTATTGGGGCTTTCTATAAATTCCCCGTTCAAAAAGAAGTCAAACTAAACCGTAACAACAATTAACTCTTTCGAAAAAAAGTCAAGCTAAACAGCAACAATAATGAACTCTTTCGTTAATTCAGGATTATATTCGAATCTACTTGGTGGTCATTCGGTCACAATGCCCGCATTGCTCCCTCACTCCCGCCAAGGATCTTCTAAATATCCTCTCTGAATTTCCTGAAAGGCAATTTATAGAAATCCCCTATTATGTCACAAAAGCGATTACAGTTCACTACAAAACTAGGCGTGATAGCCACAACCGTTGGTTCGGCTGTGGGGCTTGGAAATATATGGCGTTTCCCTTACGAAGCAGGCGAAGGCGGTGGCGGGGCATTTATTGTGGTCTATCTTCTTGTTATCGCTTTGATTGGTATTCCCGTGATTTGTGCTGAGTTTGTGCTTGGCCGCTCGTCGAGGCGGAACATTTTCGGGGCATTCCGCCATTTCAGTCCTAAAGGCAAATGGCATTACGTGGGATATGTGGGCATATTAGCTTCAATCATGATATTGAGTTTCTATTCGGTAGTGGCCGGATGGACAATGGAATATATCTACCAGTCAGTAAGCGGAGGCCTTGACTATGGCACGGCGGCGAGTTTTCAGGGACAGTTTGACGAATTCAGCCACGGCAATTGGCGTCCGTTGATGTGGACAGTCGCATTTCTATTGTGTAATCTGCTGATTCTTCGGCGTGGAGTGCAAAAAGGCGTTGAAAAGATGTCAAATATAATGATGCCGATTTTGTTCGTTTTGCTTGTCGTATTTTGTGTCAACTCGTTGATGATGGACAAGGCTGGCGAGGGACTTCAATTTCTATTCAATCCTGATTTTTCGAAGGTTACGCCCCAGGTTGTGATAGGCGCGATGGGGCAGGCGTTTTTCTCTCTTTCTATCGGGCTTGGCACTATGATGACTTATGCTTCGTATTTTTCAAAGAAAACAGATCTTCGCCTCAGCGCAACTATTACTGCTGTCCTTGACACATTTGTGGCCATTCTTGCAGCGGTGATTATCTTCCCTGCCGTGTTTTCATTCGGTGAGTCTCCCGCTCAAGGACCGGCATTAGTGTTTGAAATCCTTCCGGCAATTTTCTCGCAACTTCCCGGCTCGGCCGTTTGGTCGGTTTTGTTCTTTGTGCTTTTGTTTATAGCATCGTTGACATCTACGATTTCAATGAGCGAAGTGTCGATTGCATTCCTCATAGATGAAAAGAAGATGTCGCGTGAGAAAGCCACATGGCTCAACACTGGAATTGCCATTTTTTTCGGCGCGTTATGCGCTCTGTCGTTCGGATGCCTTGGCGATGTGAAAATTTTCGGACTGACAATCTTCGGTCTGTTTGATTATGTTACATCCAACATTCTCCTGCCAGTGGGAGGCTTCTTTATCTCGCTTTATGCCGGATGGGTTCTTGACAAACGGATATTCAACCGTGAACTTGCCGACGGCCGTCGCTCTTTCTTCGCATGGCTAATGCGGTTTTGTTTGCGTTGGGTTGCTCCCGCAGCTATATTAATCATCTTTCTGTCACAGATCGGAGTGCTTTGACAGTAATGCTCGCTTTTATTGAGCCGAGAGTTAAGGCAAAAAAACAAAGGAGGCCTTTTTGGGGCTCCTTCGCTTTTGTAAAAAAAGGATGCCGTTATTCCTCGATTGCAGCCTGCGTCGCACCTAATAGGTGTTGATTATCAGTGATTTGTGTAAATGCGGAAAACGTTTGGGAATCGTTATGAGCTCGTTCCGCACATTCTGTTCGCGATTTTCTCAAAGTCAAACAGTTATTCTACTAACATGTCGAAAAGTTTATTCCGATTGTAATGTTATGGCGTTTTTTATTTCTATGCCTTATATTCCTTCGGCGACAAACCTTTCATTCGCGAGAAGAACTTGCTGAACGAGAGACTGTCGGCAAAATGGAGGCGGTCGGCTATCTGGGTGATGCTCATCGACGTGGTGCGAAGCAGGAACGAGGCTTCCATTAGGAGCATTTGGTTAATGTAGTCGATGACAGTACGCCCCGTGACCTGACGGACGACGTGCGAAAGTTCGTACCGCAACTGCGCAAGGAGAACATCGAGGCCAACCAGTCAATCCTCGACCTGCTGGCCGAATATGCCGCGAAAAAACAGGCAACGAAGGCCCAAATTTCGCTGTCATGGATGCTCAGGAAATACCCCAACGTCGTGCCCATCCCCGGCTCGCGCAATCAAGAGCGCATCCTGGAGAACCTCGGTGGTTGGAACGTCATCCTCACCGATGACGAGTTCCAACGGCTTGATGACACCCTGAATAGACTGCCCGTCCACGGCTACCGCGGCTTCGAGGAGTACGAGGGTGGCACGATGGCCGACTGGTGGAAGAGGAAACTTGGGTAAAAGGATTGTAGAAAGGAAACGTCCGTGTCAATGATGAATGGCACGGACGTTATTTATAAAGTGGTTGAACTATTTATATTCTCTTAATTAGTTTGGCTGGGACACCACCAACAACAGCATTGGCTTCTACGTCTTTCGTCACAACAGCACCTGCGGCAACGACGGCACCGTCGCCAATGGTTACTCCTGCAAGTACCGTAGCGTTAGCCCCTATCCATACGTTCTTCCCTATACGTATCGGGGCGTAGTTCATACTTTGTCTTTTCTCTGGGTCTAAGTCGTGGTTCAGTGTGGCAAACACAACGTTATGCCCAATCAAGGCTCCCTCGTCGATGAAGATGCCGCCCTGGTCCTGGAACTTGCAACCCATATTGATGAATACCCTTTCCGCAAGCACGGTGTTCTTACCGCAATCCGTATGGAACGGTGGGAACATACCAACGGTCTTGGGAACTTCCCTGCCAAAAAGTTCCTCCAACAGTGTGTGCAGTTCTTCGGGCGTGTGGTATTTGCCGTTTATCTCAGCCGTTATCCTCAAAGCCTCCTGCGAAAGCTTGTGGAACATCATGTGTACGTCGGAGCCTCCTATAACTGGTTGCCCTGAAGCCATATAGTCTCTGAATTCTTGTATCGTCATATCATTTGGGGAATTATATCATCGTATTTGGACAGTTATACCTCAACCACACACAGCCGTCGTCCATCTGGCGGACGGATTTCAGGTGGAGTTTGAAGGGGTGTTCGTGGCTGGCCTCGATACCGTCGAAGGCAGCGCAGAAGCCCTCGCGACCGTCAATGGCGGGACCGATGACCATGCTCACCTCGTCGAGCAGGCCCTCGCGGAGGAAGCTGCCGTTGATGTGACCGCCACCCACCACGCCTATGCGTTCCACGCCGAACTCACGCTGCATGATGACAATGGCTCGGGCGAGATCAACATGTTCCTGTCCTGTGACGATATAGGAGATGCCACGCTGGTGCAGGTAGTCGAGATAGGCACGGCTGGTCTGTTGGCTCACGATGCAGAGGCGGTCGGGCGTGTCGCTCTCGGGCCACAGCAGCGAGCCGCGCGTCTCCACCACGGCCTCCCAGCGATGCCCTTCGTGTGAGCGGAACATCTCTTCCTTACCCACGACAGGCGAACCAGCGCTGTCGAAGACTCCCTTCTCGGCATAGTGCATCACGGCGGTGGTCTTCCCCTCGATGGTTGCGTCCGTGTTCAGCAGTTCCAGCGTCTCGTAATAGCTGTTACCCTCAATCTGTTCGGTCATGGCGCAGTCGATGCGCCCGTCAATCGATGCCATCATGTGGCAGATTACATACGGTTTCCTCATTTCGTTTCTCGTTTTGATAAAATCACGCCGCAAAGGTACGGAGATTTCCTGAAACAGCGGCTATCCGAATTGTCGGAAAACCTACCCCGATTACTTTTTCTGTATTGAGGCGACGTATTTCGAGGGCTGCATGCCCGTGTGCTTCTTGAAGAAACGAGTGAAGTGCTGCGGATATTCGAAACCCAGCGTGTCGGCCACCTGCGTCACCGTCAGGCCGCTGACCATCATGCTCTTGGCACGGTCTATGAGGAAGTGCTGGATGACCTGCGTGGGACTGTCGCCCGTGACGCTGCGCACCACGTCGCCGAAATAGCTGGGCGAGAGGCACAGTTCCGAGGCACAGTATTTCACGTTGGGCAGCCCGTGCTGGCGCTGCAGGCCGCGCTCGTAGTAGTCCGTCAGCACCCGTTGGAACCGGCTCAGCAGGTCGCCCTGCTTCTCTGCCTGCGTCTGGAACTGACGTTGGTAGAACAGCAGGCAGTAGTCGCAGACGAGCACGATATAGTCCTGCACGATGCGGTCGGTCATGGGCGTCTGTCCGCGATGGCTGATAAAGCGGCGAATCATCTCCATCAGCCGCCACAGCAACTGCTTCTCGCCGTCGGTGGTGTGCAGCGCCTCGTTCACATTGTAAGAAAAGAAGTGGTAGTCCGTAAGCCGCTCCTCGAACGAGGTGCCACGCATGAACTCCGAATCGAACAACAACGCCCAGCCGTGATACACCTCGCGATGTCCGTCGTCGGCCTTGCCGATGACCTGTCCTGGAGCCGCCGCCGTCAGCGACCCCTTCGTGGTGTCGTAGCCGCCCATGCCATAGGAAGAGCCGACGGGAAAGTTATCCTGCACGAAGATGGCATACACGCCCAGCTTGTTCAGCGAGTGGCGAATCTCACCCAACTCGTCGAAGTGTACGACGCTCACCATCGGATGGAAGACCTCAGCCCCCACATCGAGGGCGTAGTCGTTGGCGTGGTTGATGTACAGGAAATCATTCATGCTGCAAAGATACACATTTTACCCGAAAAACGGCCGTTCGAGTGAAAAAAGATAATTTGGGTAGGTTTTCCAATAATTCGGATATGCCATGATGATGGATTTTGTCGTAAATTTGCTGTCAAAAATAGAATCGACAATGAAGACAATGACCCTAACACTGCTGATGCAGGCCGCACTGATGCTGTGCGGATGCTCTGGCGACAACAACGAAGTGATGGCACAGACTATTACACAAAAACTCCACATAACCATCGGCGGCGTGACGAAGACGGCGACGCTGGTGGACAACGCTGCCACGCAGGAACTGGTGACGAGGCTGCAGCAGTCGCCCGTCACGCTGTTGCTCGACACAAACGGCAGTTTTGAAATCTGGGGGCCACTGGGCTTCTCGCTGCCCCCGAGCAATCAGCAGATAACCGCCCAGCCTGGTGACATCATCCTCTATGGCGGCAGCAATATCTGCCTGTTCTGCGGCTCGAACTCGTGGAGTTACACCCGCCTGGGGCATATCGATGGCATGACGGAGACGGAGTTGCGCACGTTCCTCCATATAGGCGAGTCGGGCATCAACGTCACGTTCTCGCTGACCGGCACCACCGCCGTCCTCAGCATCCCTACCTCGTCGGCATCGTCTGACGAATACATCGCCCTCAATGGCATGCGGACAAGCCACCCCGGTCGTGGCATTTATATCAAAAACGGGAAAAAGGTTATAAAATAATAAGGTAATATGAAGAAATTAATCGTGATGGCAGTGCTTGCAGCCGGTGTGCTGACAGCGTGTAACAGTAGTAACAAACAAACTACAGACAACGATATGGAACAGAAATTGGAATTGACACAGGAATGGGACAAGACGTTCCCAAAGAGCGACAAGGTGGACCACAAGAAAGTGACGTTTGAAACGCAGTATGGGCTGACGCTGGCGGCAGACCTCTATATGCCTGTCGGCAGTGAAAAGTTCTTGGACGAGCCAAGCGGCAAAGCCGAGCGAAAAGTGAAAAGTGAAAAGTTGCCCGCCATCGCCGTGAGCGGCCCGTTTGGAGCCGTGAAAGAGCAGTCGAGCGGGCTCTATGCCCAGGCGATGGCCGAGCGCGGTTTCGTGACGCTGGCCTTCGACCCGTCTTATACTGGCGAGAGCAGCGGGGAGCCCCGTCGTACGGCATCGCCCGACATCAATACCGAGGACTTCATGGCTGCCGTCGATTACCTGTCGCAGTTGGAGAATGTCGATGCCGAGCGTATTGGCATCATCGGCATCTGCGGATGGGGAGGTATCGCCCTGAATGCTGCCGCTGCCGACCCGCGCATCAAGGCTACGGTGGCTTCGACGATGTACGACATGACCCGCGTCGCCGGCAACGGCTACTACGACAGCGATGACAAGGAGGAGTCGCGCCATGCCGCCCGTGAGGCTCTTGCTAAACAACGTCTTTCCGACCCAATGGCGATGGCTGGTGGTGTCGTTGACCCACTGCCCGACGATGCACCCCAGTTCGTGAAGGACTACTACGACTATTACAAGACCACACGCGGCTATCATGCCCGCTCAGGCAACTCTAACGACGGCTGGCGCGTCATCGGTACACAGGCCTATGCCAACAGCCGTTTCCTCTACTACATCAATGAGATCCGCTCTGCTGTTCTCGTGATGCATGGCGAGAAAGCCCACTCACGCTACTTTGGCGAGGCCGCTTATCACTATATGGTGGATGGCAAAGCCGATGGTTACAACTTTATCGGCAAGCCTAACCCCGTGCCAGAAAACAAGCAACTGCTCATTATCCCCGGTGCCTCTCACTGCGACCTCTATGACGGCGGCAAGGACAAGGTCATCCCATTCGACAAGATAGAACAATTCTTCAACGAAAATCTCAAATAATCATGCTCAGGAAATAATAGAACCTGTAAACATAATAAATCCCACAAATCGCTTCCGCATTACCTATATGCGGGAGATTTTTCGAGCCTTTGCCAACGATATGGAACTGCAGGAGAACAGCATTATTGTGAGCGATAGGCTCGACGGCGTATTCGACGTGGAGTTGAGGAACCACTTCACCCATGCCTACTGCACGGCGGGGGAGTGCGAGATGTCGTATAACGGCGAGGGCATCCGCGTGGCGAAGGGCGACTCGCAAATCGCCACCATACAGGAACGGCTCGCGCAGGCCAGCGCTGCCCGTCAGCAGGAGGCCGAGACGGGCGTGACGGTCTATCCACCCAAGGCCAAGCCCATGACTGACGAGGAAATCGCACGCTTGCCGTTCGAACTCTACCGCGAGGGCCAGTTCTACTACGTCACCTCGCCCTACGCCCACGCCAACGACGGTGCGACGGCTCACGTCTCGTGTCTGCTCGACCTGATGATGTGGGATGCCACCGACCGCATGGCCCTCATCACGCAGCCCCTGCTGATGATGACGGGCGAGAAGAGCGACTCGCGCTACATGACCGAAGAGGCGATGGAGAAAGCCACCGGCACCCAGGAGAAGGAGATGTTCGTCGTGCCCGGTGCCAGCCACATCAAGACCTACTACGAGCCTGCGTTTGTGGAGCAGGAACGGGCGAAGGTCGTGGCGTTTTTTGACAAGTACCTCGCAAAACCGTAAAATTGGTAAAAGAAAACGTAATCCGTATAACGGCAGTATCACAGAAATCACTAATTTTGAGGCATGATTGCAAACAATGAGTTTATGAAACGAATCGTAACATTTTTAATCGCAGTATTGACTATGGCAACAATGAATGGTCAGACGATGACCGAAAGACAAAAGGGATTGGCAGCATGTGCCTGCCTGATGGCACAAGGTGATTTAGAACGGTTGGAGCCTGCCGTGAAGATGGCACTCGACAACGGCGTGACTATCAATGAGCTGAAGGAGGCTTTTTCACAG
>CADBML010000104.1 GCA_902795825.1 uncultured Bacteroidales bacterium | reverse complement strand
GTTGTCCGGACCTGTTTTCATCCAGAAACACGACTCGAAGCGTAGCGTCTTGTTTTCGACGACATATCGTTCGTAGCGGAAGCGGATTATGCTGTCGCTGTCGGCGATTACGGCGTTGACACGGTTTTTGACGTTTTTCTGATTCAAGGTGTCGGCGGGCGTTGTGGTGGTTTTAGCGCACGAAGCGAATCCGATCACCGACAACAGGACCACTACGGTCAAAGCGATTATTGCGATTATACTTTTCATTTTTCGATGGATTGGGTTAACATTCTGCAAATTTACGGCATTTCGCACAATTCTGCAATAAATGGAGACAAATTGCCCGTCACACCGATTTATTGAGAGTGTTGGACTCGGAATATTCAAGCCAAAGTCAACTAAACATATTGTCAAGTGTGACTTGGTTGTTAACTATGCCCGAATATTGATTGTTTTTTATTCCATACGTTGTAATCAGTGTGATTTGAATTGATTTCTTCATTTTGGTGTGTTCGACAAATTTTGACAGTTTATTGCGCAAGTTTGATTCATAATCTTTATCTATGGAGAATTGTCCGACAGAGAATTTCATCTCGCAAAGGTTAACGGTATTATCGGCACGCTCGATAACCAAGTCGATTTGAGCGTCCTTATTTTCGTCTTCACATCGCCATGTATATTCGCGGGAATTGACGCCACTAATTCCAAGTTGTTTTTTTATCTGAAAGATGTGCTGAATGGCGAGTATCTCAAACGACAATCCTGCCCAAGAATAAAAAATCGCTTTTCCTTGAAGATCACTCCAACTGTATATTTGCTTTTTTATGATGAAGTTGAAATAGAACAAGGTGAAAAAATCAACAAGTTGATAAATAACGCCGCTTTTCCTTGATTCTCCATATTGTCCATAAGATCTGATGAACCCGCACGACTCCAAATTGTCGAGAATGGTTGTCACTCCCTTACCCGACTTCATTCCTGTTGTTTCAATGATTTCTTTTCTCGACAAACCGCTCCGCTTCTTGCAAAGAGCACTTACAACAGTTATATATCCCTCCGAGTTTTTGAACAGGGCGGCATACAGATTCGGAAACTCCCTCGACAATAGGGCTTTGGGCTTAAAAAAAAGATTATCGATGTTTTGTGACAGACTTTTCTCTTTGTCGAGAAGGTCAAGATAGTACGGAACGCCGCCGAAAATCATATAACATTCGGCAATCTCGTATCTGGAAAGCCTATGACCTCTCGACACCAGAAAGTCCTCACATTCCAGCAATGTGAATTGGCGCAAAAAAATCTTGTGTGTCAAACGGTTGTATAATCCGCCGTGATTATTTATCAATTTATCCATCATCCACGAAGTGGCCGAGCCGCACACCACTAAGACGATATCACGACGCGCCGAAGCCCATGAATTCCAGAAATGCTCAAGTGCCGAAATAAACTTCGACCGAGGCGTGTCCATCCAGGGCAACTCATCCAAAAGTATCACTTTACGAGGGCTGTCGCTTTGCTTTATCAATGTCCGCAACAATGAAAAAGCATCAATCCAGTCATTTGGAATTTCTTTTTGTGGTTGAAGACCATAATCAACCAAGTCGGTATAGAACGACTTAATCTGTTGAGCAGTTTTTTCATTAGCCAATCCTGCCGTTTGAAAAACCATCTCATCTTCAAAAAATTCTCTTATCAAAAATGTCTTGCCAACGCGACGACGACCACACACTGCCACAAATTCACTTTTCCCCGAATCGTAGATTCGTTGAAGTTCCATCATCTCATTTTTTCTACCAATAATATTATCTTTCATATCAACAAAATTATAATCTGCCACAAAGGTACAAAAAATATCGATTTTGGCAAAATATAAGCTATAATTTGCCAAAACATACCAAAATCAACCACTTTTGGCAAAATATAAGCTATAATTTGCCAAAACACAACATAATCAACCACTTTTGGCAAAATATAACTCATAATCTGCCACGAAATGCTAAAATTTACCGCTTTTGGCAAAATATAAATAAATGGGAAAGTTGAAAGAGGGGGGTAAAAGTCTGCTCAATTGCTCGATTACTCGAATGTTCGATTACTCGAATGCTCGATTGCTCGAATGCTCGATTGCTCGAATGTTCGATTACTCGAATGCTCGAATGCTCGTAATAATTATGCATTATGAATTGTGCATTATGAATTATGCATTATGAATTATTTAGTGAATTATTTATGCTAAAGCGGCGCACGCCTTGATGCGCACGCCGCTTTTGTTCGGTCGATTTCACCCCGCGGATTACTTCTTCACGATAGTGAGCGACATCGAGCCGTTGATGCTGACGATGTAGGTTCCGGCGGCGAGGTCGCTGACATCGACTGTGGCGTCGTTGTTGCCGTTGCCTTTAACACGCTTCACGAGAGCACCGCTGACCGAGTAGAACTCAATCGAGGTGATTTCAATCGGCGACATAATATTGAGCATGCCTTCTGTGGGAATCGGGTAAGCACGGAGCGAACCGCAATCCTGAATGAATTCCACTGAGGTGATTTCTTCCGAAGGAACTGCTTCGCCATAAGCCGATTTGGCAAGGCCCTTCGAGAGAGGATTATA
The DNA here is from genome assembly GCA_902795825.1 of uncultured Bacteroidales bacterium. GTDB lineage: Bacteria > Bacteroidota > Bacteroidia > Bacteroidales > Muribaculaceae > RUG14106. Next base: position 703 of record CADBML010000104.1, on the reverse strand, counting down.
AGTCTTACCATCATAGGAAACTGATTCCGATGAGCCATAGTTGGCGGTGAGTCGATATTGCCATTGCGACGGGTCTTCGTCGGAAGCGTCACCTACGGCACGTAACGGGCCATAAGTGCGGCCGTGCGACACGAAGTAATAGAATTCGTAAGAGATGTCGTCAAGGTTGGCATTACCGGCGATGTGGTCGCCATAGGTCGAGACTTCGGTCTTCCCATCAGGGCCTACGCTGTAGCCGCCTGTTGCCACATATTGCGGATAGTCCTTGACAGGTTGCCAACCGTTGCCGTCGCCCTTGTTGACTTCGAGCGAATAGTAACTTACAGGAATCGTGTAGCCGCCGATGATCACAGGTTCCGGTTTGTGAAGTTGGATGTTAATCCGATATATGTCGAATTGCTCCTGCACCAAGATGTTCTCACCGCTGGCGTTCCATGCCTGGTTGAAATCGACATTTCTCGCCACATTGTGGACAACCGTCAGGGCCGGAGGATTCGGCGTATAGGTGTACCGGCTTGTCGCAGTACGTTCGAACGATTCTTTGTCCGTTCCGCTGAAACCGTAAACGGCTTTAACCTTAATAGTATAAGGTTCGTTGTCGTCAAAGTTCTTCATCATCGGTAGTTCGACGGTCGATTCTGCAAAGGTCGGCGTGTTGGCTGCCGTCACTTCATAGTTGTTATAAACTTTTCCGTTAGCGTCG
>CADBML010000103.1 GCA_902795825.1 uncultured Bacteroidales bacterium | reverse complement strand
GGTTCAACCGCTTTCTTCTTTGCGGCTTTCTTTGCGGGCTTGACTTCCTCGACAGGCGCTGGAGCAGGTTCGGCTGCAAGCTCAGGCGCGGGTTCAGCGGCTTTCTGCTTTGCCGCTTTCTTTGCGGGCTTTGCCTCCTCGACAGGAGCGGGTGCTGGTTCGGCAACGGGCTCGGGCGCAGGTTCAACCGCTTTCTTCTTAGCGGCTTTCTTTGCGGGCTTTGCCTCCTCGACAGGAGCGGGCGCAGGTTCGGCAACGGGCTCGGGCGCAGGTTCAACCGCTTTCTTCTTTTCGGCTTTCTTTGCGGGCTTGACTTCCTCGACAGGAGCGGGCGCAGGTTCGGCTGCAAGCTCAGGCGCGGGTTCGGCGGCTTTCTTCTTTGCGGCTTTCTTTGCGGGCTTTGCTTCCTCGACAGGCGCGGGTGCGGGTTCGGCAACGGGCGCGGGTTCAGCTGCTTTCTTCTTAGCGGCTTTCTTGGCGGGCTTGGCTTCAGCAACAGGCTCGGGCACAGGTTCGGCGACAGGAGCAGGAACTGGTTCAGCTACTTTCTTGCTCTTCTTTGAAGATGACTTCTTGGGCTTTTCGTTGTCGGGCTGTATGATTGTTACAGGTTCCGGCTCGACGTATTCATCATATTCTATTTCGCCGGTTTTGCGGTGAACCACCATCAGTCGGCAGTCGTCGCGGAAAAGACGAGGCTCCTGGGCGATAAGCTCTTTGGGAAGATTGAAATTGAATTGTGATAATTTCATATTCTATATAGTTTAATTGTTTGTATTTTTTTTGTTTGGGTAATCGTCGGGTAGCGGCAGCAATTCCACCGAATCGAGAAAATTGGCCACTTGATCCACCGAGAGGCACGAGTCGATTCCGACATTGCCCACACGGGTGCGGCGGAGAGCCGTCAGATGTGCGCCCGACATCAGAGCCTCGCCGATGTCGCGGGCGAGGGCGCGAATGTAAGTGCCTTTGCTGCACACCACCCTGACCACGATTTCGGTGGGAGAGAATTGAAGTAAATCCAATTCGTCGATGACGAGGGTTTTAGGCTTGATTTCGACCTCCTTGCCTTTGCGCGCCATCTTGTAGGCGCGGCGTCCGTCAACTTTACACGCTGAAAATGCCGGCGGCACCTGTTCTATCGTGCCGACGAACTTCGCGAGGGCTTGTTCGACGCCCTCGCGGGTGATGTGGTCGGTCGGATATGTGGCGTCGATGGCTGTTTCGAGGTCGAACGACGGCGTAGTGGCTCCGAGCGCGATGGTGGCCACATACTCCTTCACGCCAGCCTGAAGCGACTCAATCATTCGGGTGGCCTTTCCGGTCACGACAATCATCACTCCAGTGGCGAGGGGGTCGAGGGTGCCGGCATGGCCCACTTTGAATTTCTTCAAGCCGAGGCGGCGCAACAGTTTGCCGCGCACACGCTTGACCACGTCGAACGAAGTCCATCCGAGTGGTTTGTCGATGTATAATATTTCTCCTCCTATGGGGTCGAACATTGTCGGGAAGAGCTTACCAGATGATGCAAGTCAGGCCCGCTATCAGACAGTAGATGGCGAACCAAATAAGTTTGCCGCGCTTGACGATAGAAATCATCCATTTGCAAGCCGCGCAACCCACGATAAATGCGGCGAGGAAGCCGAGGATGGTGGGCACGACACCGACAGCGGCTTGCGCCACTGCGTCGGCCGATGGCGAAATGATTTTCTTGATGTCGAGGAGCGCTTCGCCGAGGATGGGAATGATCACCATGAAGAACGAGAACGAAGCGACCTTATCGCTTTTGTTGCCGAGAATGATACCGGTGGCGATGGTCGAGCCGGAGCGGCTAAGCCCAGGCAGCACTGCGACGGCTTGCGCTATGCCGATGACGAATGCGTCGGTCCACGTGATGTCGCGGGGCTGGAACGCAGGGTTTGGCCGCAGGGGACGAGTGCGGAAGAAATATGAGAATGCAAGCAATGCCGCCGTAATGGTCAGGCAGATGCCCACCACCGTCAGGTTGCCGCCGAAAAACGATTCCACGAAGTCCTTAAAGCAAAAGCCCACAATCGCCACAGGAATACATGATACGAGGATTTTACACACATAATAGAAGTTGTTATCGCGGCGGAACGTGAAAAACGACTTGCACAGCGGCAAGAATTCTTTCCAGAGCACAACAATCGTAGATAATACCGTGGCGGCGTGCAGAGCCACGTCGAACGACAGGATGTTTTCGCTCGGGAGGTCGATGCCGAGGATTTCACGGCAAATCTCCAGATGTCCGCTGCTCGAAACAGGCAGGTATTCGGTAAGCCCCTGCACTATTCCAAGGATGATGGCTTGAATGCTGTCCATGTGTTATTTGCGTTTTTTAGGGTTGTGAATGATGGCGTATCCCATAAACAAGAAGCCGAGTAGGGCGATAGTGGGGCCGATGACAATGCGGCGAGTGTCGAAAATCGACGGGTCGAACTGTTCGGCCGTGGAGCCGCTGCCGGCCATGAGCATGAATCCCACGACAATAATCACCGCCGATGCGGCCATCAGGGCGAAATTAGCTGGCGAGAGGGGGAACCGGTTTTTTTTCTCTTGGTCGGAAGGATTGCCTGTGTTGTTTTTTTTCATTTCTTATTGGTTTTTATGTTTTTACGTTTTTTTTGAGCTTTTTTACCCGATGCAGCGGCGTCGCGTTTCTTGCAGTAGCCGCAAAGTTTGTGTCCCGACATTTTGGCTTGGGTGACATCCATTTCCAAAATCTCGCCTTTGCAGTTGCCGAGGGCGTCGCAGTCGTTGTGGGTGTGGTAGCTTTTGGAATATTTGCCGCTGCAGACATACACTTTTTGCTTGCCGTCGGGCGAAGCCGGCGATTTCTCGGCGGCGGAGGCTGACATGAATGTCAGTGTCAGTAAAGCTACAGGAAGGAATTTTAGCAATTTCATTTGATGGGTAAATAAAGATTGTTGGCGAGTTATTTAAACATCTTGTCGTAGCCGAGGCGCACATAGCGCGATGTGGCGAAATATGCCGATATTGCGCAGATAAGAACCCCCACCACTATAAGCCCGCCGGCGATGATGGCCGCACACTCGATGCTTATGGTCTTTGCCAATGATGTTTCGAGAAGGGTGACATTATAGAAGCCGTAGCCAACGATGGCGCAGGCTATAAGCGCGGCTATAAGTCCGCTAAGGGCGTTGCTGAGGATGAACGGGCGGCGGATGAATCCCGACGTGGCTCCCACGAGCTTCATTGTGTGGATTAAGAAGCGTCGCGAGTGGATAGCGAGGCGGATGGTGTTGTTAATCAGCATGAACGAGATGAAAACGAGCACGGCGGCGATGGCGATGAGAATGATTGTGACGAGCCGGATGTTTTCGTTGAGCGAATCGACAATCTCGGCATGGGTGGAAATTTCATCCACACGTGGGTCGGCCTTGAGCTTTGCGGTGATGCCGTTGATGCTGTCGGTCGAAGCCCAAGCGGCTTTGACTTTTACTTCAAGGGCGTCGCGGAAAGGGTTGATGCCCAGCATTTCCACAAGATCCTCGCCGCTGTCCTCAGCCCATTCTTTGGCGGCCTCCTCCTTCGACACGAAATTCGTGGATGACACATACGGCTCGGCTGAAATTTGTTGCAGAATGGCGGTGGATTCTTCGGCGGTGATGCTGTCGGCGAGTGCAATGTCGAAACCGACGTTTTCGCGAATCGACGTCACGACGTTGTTTGTTACAACTCCCATGAGGGCGATGACTCCGAGAAGCATTAACAATAGGGTTACGCTCACTGTTGATGTAAGTCCGATGCTATACGACGATATTCCTTTTCGGTTTTTCTTCGACATAATTTGAAGGCGCAGATTCAGTTCGTTTTGTATATTATCGCAAAGTTAGCAAATCCGCCCCCCCGTTGTCAAGTTTTTTAACACAAAAATGCTTAAAAGACGTTATTTTTCGGTTTTTTTAGATTTTGTAGCTCTTTGTTTGTTGGAACGCGGGTTTGAAGCGAGCCGAATTGGACTTAGAGATTGGAATTTGGCGTGATGAACTTGGAGTGAAACTTTGAGACTTTGAGTGATGATTGATGACATTTTTTTCGTGGTAAATTTTGTCATAATAAAAAAACTTGCTAAATTTGGGGCATATAAAAGAAAAAAGTCTTGCCGATGGGGGAGGAGTTGTTCCCTTGTTGGTCGGTAAGGTTTACAAACAGATAAAGTTTAGCAATATGGAACTGCGTGAAAAGCCCGAAGCTATCAATGACGCTGAAAATGGGCAAATCTTGGAAGGTCAGCCCCAGAACGAGGCTGAAAATGTGAAAGTTGAAAGTGTTGAACATATTGAGGCAGAAGCTCCTGCAGAGGAAGCCCCTGCTGAGGAAGCTCCTGCAGAGGAAGCTCCTGCGGCAGAAGAAGCTCCTGCTGTGGAAGCCCCTGCGGCAGAATCTTCTGCGGCAGAAGAAGTTTCTGTAGAGGAAGCTCCTGCGGCAGAAGAAGCTCCAGCTGTGGAAGCCCCTGCGGCAGAAGAAGTTCCTGTAGAGGAAGCCCCTGCGGCAGAAGAACCTGCTGAAGAAGCTCCTGCTGAGGACGCATCTGCTGCGGAAAGTCTAAAGCCCGAACGAGCCACGAAAGCCGACATTATTGCTCGCCTCGAAGCGCTAGCCGCTCTTGTGGGAGAGGAAATCCCCCGCGTCGAGACCGACCGCCTCAAGAAAATGTTCTACAATATACGTAACGCTGAAATTGAAGAGGAAAAACGCATTTTCCTCGACAAGGGCAACGAAGAGAGCGCATTTGCAACCGCTCCCAATGCCGACGAAGACCGTGTGAAGGAACTCCTCGCCGTGATTCGTGAGAAACGCGAAGCTTTCCGCGAAGAATTGGATGCCAAGCGCAGGGCAAATCTCGAAGTCAAAAATGGGATAATAGCTGAAATCGAACGTCTTTCCGCCGATACAGACAACGTGAACCGTCATTTCCGCCGCGTTCAAGAACTTCGCGAACAATTCCGCTCTGCCGGAGATGTTCCCGAGACAGAAACGTCGGCGCTGTGGAAACGCTTCCAAGACACCGTCGAGCGTTTCTACGACCAATTCAAAATTAACAAAGAACTACGCGACTACGACTTCCGCAAAAACCTTGAGCAGAAAGAGTTGTTCTGCCAAGAGGCTGAAAAACTCGCCGACGAGACAGACCCCTTAGTGGCATTCCGTTTGCTGCAGGAACTTCATGCCAAATGGCGCGAGGTGGGACCGGTCGATAAAGAACACCGCGAAGAGATTTGGAACCGCTTCAGAGAAGCGTCGGCGGTGGTGAACAAGCGCCATCAGGCATTCTATGAGGGCCGTAAAGAGCAAGAACAGGCAAATGAGGCTCAGAAAACGGCAATATGTGAGCGTGTCGAGGCGTTTAACTTCGATGAGCTCAAGTCGTATGCCGCATGGGACGAGATGACCAAGAAGATCCTTGAAGCGCAGGCCGACTGGAAGAAAATAGGTTTCGCGTCGAAGAAGATGAACAACGCCCTCTTCGCCCGATTCCGCGCCACTTGCGACAAGTTCTTCGCCATGAAAGCCGACTTCTACCGCTCGGTCAAGGACAGCTATGCTGCCAATCTGGAAAAGAAAATCGCGCTCTGTGAAAAGGCGGAAGCTCTCAAGGACAGTACGGAATGGCGCAAAACAGCCGAAGCCATCGCCGAACTGCAGAAAGAATGGCGCACGGTTGGGCCGGTGGTCAAACGTCACAGCGACGCAGTTTGGCAACGTTTCCAAGCCGCTTGCGACCATTTCTTCGAGGAGAGGAAAAAGAACACATCCGATTCCCGCCGTGCCGAACAAGCCAACCTTAAGGCTAAACGCGCAGTCCTCGCCGCTCTCGAAGCCATCGACCCAGAAATGCCCAACGACGAGGCCGCCGATTTCATCCGCGCAAAAATGGCCGAATGGAAAGAAATCGGCCATGTGCCGTTCAAAGAAAAAGAAAAGCTCCACGAGCATTACGGCAAAGTTATCGACGACCTCTATCAGCGCTACGATATGCGCCGCGATCGCGCTCGCATGGCTTCGTTTGAGGAGTCGGTAAGCAAGATGGAAGGCGACGACAACAAACTCTATCGTGAGCGCGACCGCCTTATGCGGGTCTTGGAGCAGAAACGCCAAGAACTTAACACGGCCGAGAACAACCTTGGATTCTTCAATGTCAAGTCGGCGTCGGGCAACTCGATGCTCAACGAAATCGAACGCAATATCGCCCGCCTGAAGGACGACATTGACGACCTGCAAAAGAAAATTGCCGTCATCGACAGCAAAGTTTAGAGTTAAACAATCAAGCCCCTTAGCGGAGCTGGCCTCACGGTCGGCTCCGACGCTGTGGGCGCTCCCGTGTCGCGTTATCCGATTAGTGTAACGACAAAATCCGATTAGCGTAATGACAAAAAAAACCGTTCGCAAATATGGCAATCTGTTGCCGTCAGTGATAATCTTTTTTGACATTATCATTGTCAATTGCGTGTTTTTGTTTACTTGCCTGCTTTTTACCAAGCCGGAGGACCAGTTCTTCTCTCGTCCGGTGATGATGCTAGTCAACATCTCCACCATTCCGGTGTTTTATCTTTACGGCAAGGTGCGCCTCGGCCGCACGATTCACATGGACCGCGTGGTGTTCACCGCCATCAAGAGCGTTGTGATTCACCTCGTGACGTTCCTGCTCCTCTGTTACGCTGTCAAATTCAACCAAATACCTCTGCGCACGTTCTTGCAGTTCTATGGGATTTCCTTTGTGGTCATTCCCATTTGGTGGGCCATCTCGCGATGGGTTATCAAAACTATCCGCCGTAGGGGTCGCAACCGCCGGAATGTGATCATCATCGGCAGCCGCACCACAGCACAGCGTCTTCGTTCGCAGATTGTCTCCGACCTGTCGTATGGCTACAATTTCCTCGGGTTCGTTGACGAAAGTCGTAATGACGAAATCAGCCCGGATGAGTATCTTTGCGACATCGACAAACTCGAAGAAGTGGTGAAGTCGCGCCGCAATATCGACGAAATATATTTCACTCTCTCGGGAGAGAAAAGCAATCTCATGCCGCTTGTCACCCGCATATGCGACAACAATTTCATCGACTTCTACTATGTGCTCCGCATCACTAAGTATTTGTCGCGCCACTATGAAATGAGCCAAATCGGCTCGATGCCTATTGCTGCCGCCCGCCCAAACCCGCTCGCGAGGTTTCATAACCGTGTGATAAAGCGCGTTTTCGACATCGTCGTTTCGTCGATTTTCCTCGTTTTCTTCCCGATTATCCTTATTCCGGTGGCTATTGCCATCAAACTCTCATCGCCCGGACCGGTGTTTTTCAAGCAGAAACGTACGGGATTCTTGGGCGAGGAGTTCAACTGCTGGAAATTCCGCACCATGCGTGTCAACGCCGACGCCGACAAGCGGCAGGCCACGGCCGACGACCCGCGTAAAACCCGCGTTGGCAATTTCTTGAGGAAAACGTCGATTGACGAACTGCCACAGTTTATCAACGTGTGGCTCGGCAACATGTCGGTGGTGGGTCCGCGGCCACACATGCTTGCCCACACCGAGCAGTATGCCCGCCTTATCGACCAGTATATGGTGCGTCATTTCATTAAGCCGGGCATCACAGGATGGGCGCAGGTCAACGGCTTCCGCGGGCAGACTGAAGAGCTGTGGCAAATGGAGAAGCGCGTGGAATATGACGTGTGGTATATCGAGAACTGGAATCTGCTACTCGACATTAAAATCGTATTCAAAACGATTTTCAACGCCGTTCGTGGCGAAGAAAACGCGTTTTGAGCCGCCACCGCCACGCCGACCGTGGCATGGAATCAATGATTTGCATGGCTCTGCCAGTGCCGTGTGATGGTTGAGGCGACGACGTTTTTATCATGGCTTTTCTTGTGTTAATGCTTTGTCTTTGTGATGCGGAAGGGGAATTCAACATAAATTTCCACGAATTATCCAAAAATTGCCGAACAGATTTTGGAGATTTGTGTAATTTTTTTATCCCTAAGTGCGTTTGGACTCTAGTCAAACCATTGTAATGTAGTGGCTTGCTTGTTTTTGTCGTTGATGGTGCTTTCGGTCTTATTCCGAAAATTCAAGGAAAATCCGGAGTGGAATAGTAAAAAAAATTCCGTAGCCATATGGCTTACGGAATTTTTGTGGTCGTAGAGATATATGTGTTTTGGGAATTATTTCGCTGTCAGAAGGAATTTAAGCTTTTTACCTTTCTGGACGAGGATGTATTTGCCGTTGATGAGCATGTCGGGCGACGCGGGAGCATAAACGTCGGACACCTTCTCGCAGTTGATTGAGAAACCGCCGCCTTGTGCCAATTTGCGGAGTTCGCCTTTTGAAGGAAACACGGGCGCTTTCTCGGTCAAGAGGTCGGCAAGGCTGATTCCCGCCTTGATGTCGTCGAGAGCAACGTCGAAGCGGGGAACGCCTTCAAACACGTCGAGCAACGTCTGCTCGTCGATGTGCTGGAGCATCTCGGCTGCGTTCTTCGAGAAGAGGATTTGCGACGCCTCGACAGCGGCTTCGTAGTCGGCTTCGCTGTGGACCATGCAGGTGACTTCCTTGGCGAGACGGCGCTGCAGTGGGCGCAGACCCGGGTCGGCAGCCTGTTGGGCGACGAGGTCGTCGATTTCCTCGCGGGTGAGGAACGTGAAAATTTTGATATAGCGGGCGGCGTCTTCGTCGCTGACGTTGAGCCAGAACTGGTAGAACTTGTATGGCGAAGTGTAGCGGCGGTCGAGCCACACGTTGCCCGATTCGGTTTTGCCGAATTTCGTGCCGTCGGCTTTGGTGATAAGCGGGCAGGTGAGGGCATAGGCTTCGCCTCCGAGAGTGCGGCGGATAAGTTCCGTGCCCGTGGTGATGTTGCCCCATTGGTCGGAGCCGCCGAGTTGGAGTCGGCAGTTTTTCTCGCGGTAGAGCGTCAGGAAGTCGTAGCCCTGCACGAGTTGGTAGGAGAACTCGGTGAACGACATGCCGTCGCGCGACTCGCCCGAAAGGCGTTTCTTCACCGAGTCCTTGGCCATCATATAGTTGACTGTGATATGTTTGCCCACGTCGCGGATAAAGTCGAGGAAAGAGAAGTCCTTCATCCAGTCGTAGTTGTTGACGAGTTCGGCGCGGTTTGGTGCGTCGGAGTCGAAGTCTATGATGTGTGCGAGTTGGCGTTTGATTGCTTCTTGATTGTGGCGAAGAGTGGCTTCGTCGAGGAGTTTGCGTTCTTGGCTTTTCATCGATGGGTCGCCAATCATACCCGTAGCGCCTCCCACGAGGACGATAGGTTTATGACCGCAGCGTTGGAAGTGCTTGAGAATCATCACACCCACGAGGTGGCCGATGTGGAGAGAGTCGGCTGTGGGGTCAATGCCGAGGTAGGCGGTGGTCATCTCCTTGGCGAGTTGTTCTTCGGTGCCTGGCATGATAGTGTGAATCATGTCGCGCCATTTCAATTCTTCAATAAAATTCATGTATAAGTCGAATTAGATGTGGAAGTTTTATTAGATGTATTTTGAATTGTCGCACAAAAGTAGTAAAAAAAATCCTACCAGCCAATTTTTCGGCGATTTCAGTTGATTCCTGCTGGTCCATGCTGGCAATAGTAACAGTACACGATATGGCTTTAGTGGCTTTCTGTGAATTCCATGTTAAAAAAATGGTTCTGTAACGAATCCTGTGGGTAAGAGGCATAAATTCAAATATAATTGTGATTACTTGTGTTATGTCGGAGAGTGTAATATTATTCTGAATTTGCTGAAAGGCAGTTTGTTGAAATCCTCTTTGGCGAAAAACGTCGTATTCAGCTCAGGTGTCATTTTCCGGCTGTTCCGCGAAAACTGCCGAAAATTACCTGATTTCGGTAATTATTTTTCGGTAATTTTATTTTGGTAATTTATGGAAATTGATTATCTTTGCGCATAAAATCAAATAGTTATGAGTAAAAATATTAATCCTTTCGTCGTTTCGGGGAAAATACCCGAAGAATATTTCTGCGACAGAGTGGCGGAGGCAGCCGCTTTGGAGAAGGCTCTCACAAATCAGCTAAACGTGGTTCTGACTTCCACCCGTAGAATGGGGAAGACGTCGCTCGTTGATTTTGTGTTCGACAAGTCCACAATTGCCGATAGATATGTGACTGTGTTTGTGGACATTCTTTCGACAACAACTTTCAGGGAGTTTGTTATGGCCTTCGGAACCGCCGTTTTTGATAGGGTGGCATCACGAAGCGACAAATTGCGCAGATTATTTGCAACGTTGTTAAAGTCGTTAAGCGCAAGTTTTGGATACGACCCTGTGCAAAACACGCCCACATTCGACATCCGGATCGGCGATATTCATCAACCCGAATACACTCTGTCGGAAATTTTTGAATATCTTGAAAAGGTGGAAAGCCGATGCTTGGTGGTGATTGATGAGTTTCAACAGATCACCCGTTATCCTGAGAAAAATGTTGAGGCGCTTTTAAGAACCCACATTCAGAAACTTTCAAACGTGAACTTCGTGTTTTCAGGAAGTCGTCGTCGGCTTCTGGAAGAGATTTTTTTCTCGTCAAAGCGTCCGTTCTATCAGAGCGCCAAGGCTCTCCGACTTGAGGCAATCGATAAAGAAGTGTATTTCGCTTTCGCACAAAAGAATTTCAATAATTCGGGCAAATACATCGACAAAGAGGCTTTCGATAAAATCTACGACACATTTTGGGGCGTTACTTTCTATGTGCAACGGATTCTAAAAGAGGCTTATGCCGACGTTTCGGTGGGCGAGACGTGCGACGTGGCTTTGACGGAAAAGTTGATCGATGATTATGTCGGCGAAAACGGAACCAATATTAGAGAAGAGCTTTCGCACTTGACCGAGGTTCAAAAACAAGTTCTTTATGCGGTTCACAAAGAACATCTGGCGAAAAACATTGCGTCGGCGGCGTTTAATAGAAAACACAGCCTCCGTTCTCCGAGTTCGACTCAAACAGCCGTTGCCAAGTTGCTCGAATACGGCTTTATTACTCGTAATGAGAATGTGTATTCGTTGTCAGATCCGCTCCTCAATCTTTGGTTGAATTGCCGTCGTTGAAAATGCGATAACCGAAGATTGTGAATTTGACGGCCGGCAACCTTGAACAGGCGTTTGATATGGAATTGCCCCTCTTGTGCGTAATGCATTCTAAGGGTGGTTTTGCCTTCGAGTGTAGATGGGCAATTGAGTCGTTCCAGAGCTTCGTAGTAGTGGTTGGTGTCGTCGATTTGCTCGGTCATGTCGGAGTCGATT
>CADBML010000102.1 GCA_902795825.1 uncultured Bacteroidales bacterium | reverse complement strand
TTTTCTTTTTTCTTGTCGGCTTTTTCCTTTTCTTTTTTCTCGCGGGCGGTTTTTACGCTTTTTTCGGGTTTGGGCGTTGCTTTGTCAGGGGCGGTTGAAGGAGCGGACGATTGGTTTTCGTCGAAGATTTCGGCTTCGGCGGCGGTTTCGATTTCGGCCTCGCCAATTCTTTCGGCGAGGATGTCGAATGAGTCGAGAGGTTTGGGCTTATCGTTGACGTAATCGATAGTGGGCCGGCGGCGAGGTCCGCGGTAGCCGGTTTTGTAAGCGTTTTTTAGAGTCTCGTTAGTGATTTTTATGTCGCGGTTCACTTGTCGCGGACGGTCGGCGAGTGAGTGGGAGAAGAGCCAGTCGTAGGCTTCTTTGACATACATGCAGCGGGCGAGAGCGCCATGCGAAGCTCCCGGGAGCCAGTCGTAGCGGAGCAGTGCGCCGCCGTTGGGAGCCGACTTGATGTTAGCCACTACTTTTTGCGACGCCGCGACGGGGATTGCACGGTCGGCAGTGCCGTGGATAATCCATAGGGGGACTTTCGAGAGGTCTTTTTGCCGTTCGGGTTTGAATGTAGAGCCGCCGCAAAGAGGCATTGCCGCCGCCACCTCGTCGGGGTAGGCGTTGGCGTAGTCCATTGTGCCGTAACCGCCGAGGCTCATTCCTATCACATAGACGCGGTTGGCGTCGAGCGCATAGTGTTTTTTAATCCATTCGAGGGAATTGTGGATTTTTTCTGGTTTCCAGAAAGAGCCTTTTGGACATTGGGGCGACACGACGATTGCGTCGATGGTTTTTCCCATTTCGAGGGCGTTGATGCATCCGTAGCGTTTCGTCTTGTTGAGGTCGGTGCCGCAAAGGCCCACACCGTGGAGGTTGATCACCACCGGCGTGCGCTCCTTCGTTTCAGAGTAGTTGGGCGGAAGATAGAGCAGGAAGTTATAGCTATTGGGCGCGACATTGTAGTGCGCTGAAATGCGTCCATTGGCGGCATTGGCCAAGAGGCATACGGTTATTGCGAGAAAAGCGGTAATGCCACGTGTCATAATATCATTTTATCGCGAGGTGTAAAAAAAAGGAAGAGCCAAAAGTGGCGTCTTCCCCGTTGAAAGTGTGCGCATGAAGGGACTCGAACCCCCACGCCCGAAGGCATCAGATCCTAAGTCTGACGCGGCTGCCAATTACGCCACATGCGCAGGATTTCACTGCAAAGGTAGCAACTTTGCGTCAACTGGCAAAATTTTTTCAATCTTTTGTGTCGTGTGAGGAGGAAGATTGGTGAAAAATCGGGGGAATACTGGAGAGAGGCGACTATTCGTTGAAAAGGGATAAGTATCGTTGAGCCACCGATTTGGCTGAAAAGCGGCGAGCCACTTCGTCGTGGAGTGATTGGCGCGGGAGAGAATCACGCAAAGCGTTGATGACGCAGTCGGCCACCGACTCGGGGTTTTTATATTCGGCGATGAATCCGCTGACACCGTTGTCGAAAATGTCGGTTTGTCCGCCGCTGTCGAAAGTCACGGGCGTGCATCCCGCAGCCATACCCTCGATGACGGTGCCGGGGAGGGTTTCGTAGAGCGAAGTGGAGAGCACCACGTCGGAGCGGCGGTAGGCGAGCTGAACGCCGAGCGGACTTTGCCGCCCGATATGGGTGTGTGGCATGGCGAGGCGGTGGAGCATTTCAGGCTGTCGGATGTCGCCAAAAAAGAGGGCTTTGACTTCGGGCATTTGCGAGTGGACGATGTTGAGCGCGTCGATGGCGATGTCGAGGCCCTTTATGGGGTCGTCAATCCGTGCGGCTCCGAACACCACCGTAGGTCCGCCCTCAAACGTTTTCGTGAAGCCGAATTGGTCGATAGGGAAGGCGTTGGGAATCACGCGGATGTCGGCATTGCGAAGGAGAGAGCTTTCGCGACATCGGTCGGCAAGCCAGCGGCTCACGGCGACAAAAGTGATGTCAGTGTCGGCATATAGGCGGCGTTTTTTCTCCCATACCGAGGCGGCGAGACGCGTAAAAGGGCAATTTCCACATCGCTGGAGATAATTCCGACATTCGCCGGCATGGTGGCATACTCCGGTGGCGTTCCACATATCATGCATGGTCCAAATGATGCGTTTGCCCGACTTGACAAGACGCTCCACGGTCGGGAGCGACACAAACCCCTGGTTTACCCAGTTGAGGCATACCGTGTCGGCCTGTTGAACCCATGGGTGACGGGTTATGTCGATGCCGGTGTTGGCGATGTCTATCTTGAAAAGGTCGGCTCGGTTTCGACCGTTGTTTAGGTAGATTTTAAGCCGTTCGGCGAGGAAAGCGTATTTTCGTGAAAGGGCGTTTCCGGCGACGGCCACATGGGGGCTGCCGGTAGTGCTGTGGACTACGAGCATTCGGGCATCGACGCCAATTTCACGTAGGGCGTTCATCAGGCGGAACGACACAACGGCGGCGCCTCCGAGCGAGTCGCTGCGGTTGACGATGGTCACTTTATGCGTCGATGTCGGGATGTTATTCACGTCGGCGAGGGATTAGGCGTGAAAGTTTGATGTGTTCGAAACGAAGGGCGAACAATCCGAACAAAATCAGGAGTGCTGAGCGGTAGAGATAACCGAGCCACGGCGATGGCATTTCGACGAGAGTCATGGCGGCGAATATGGCCGCGGCCGCGGCGAAATACACGATTATTCGGCCCACGGCGTAAGGGATGGGGTATTTCGCCTGCCCCACGAAATAGGAGGCGAACATCATGATTCCGTAACTGGCCACCGACGCCCAAGCGCAGCCCATATAGCCAATTCGCGGTACGAGCGTGACGTTGAGGACGATGGTGATGGCAAGCCCCAGCAGGGAAAACCATGTGCCCCAGATGGTGCGGTCGGAGAGTTTGTACCAGAACGAGAGGTTGAAAGTGATTCCGAAGAACAGTTCGGCGAGCATCACCACCGGCACCACCGCCAGCCCCGAGTGGAACCGTTCGGCGATAATGTATTTGATGATGTCGAGGAAGCATATGACCGTCAGGAAGATGAAGAGAGTGAAAATGATGAAATATTTCATCGCGTCGGCGTATGCCTGCCGCTTGTCGTTGCCGTCGTTGCGCGCTTGGGCGAACACGTAAGGTTCGTAGGCAAAGCGGAAAGCGTGGGTGAACATCACGAGGATGATGCCGATTTTGAAATTGGCGTTGTAGATGCCCAGATCGGCCATGGCGTTTTCGCCGCCGAGGTAGGGGTAGAGGATTTTGTCGATAGTGGAGTTCATGATGCCGGCAATGCCGAGGATGAGCAGCGGGAAAGAGTAGGCAATCATCTTTTTCCACAGCGCGAAGTCGAACAAATAGCGGCAGCAAGTCAGTTCGGGCGCGAGCATGATCAGAAGCACTACTGACGTGATCACATTGATGCCCAAGATGATGGAGATGGAAATGGCAGCATAGTCGGCGGGCACCATTCCTTTCGAGAACCATAGCCAGTCGATGCCCACCGCCCCGTCGGTCATTGTCAGGGCGATGGGAAGGAACACAATCAGGTTGAGGATGATGTTGATGGCGATTCCGAGCAGTCGGATTCCGGCGAAGCGCCACGGCTTGTTAAGGTAGCGCAGATAGGAGAACGGAATCGACACGAAAGCGTCGATGGCGACAATGACGGCCATCATCATCACATATTGTTTGTTGTCGGGATATCCGATAGCCGCCGACACCGGATTGAGCGTGAGGGCAATCACGCCTACGAACAATAGCGAAGTTGCCGAGATGGAGATGAGCGTGGTGGAATATACGCGCTTCGGGTTGTCGCTTTTGTTGATGAAGCGGAAGAATCCCGTTTCCATTCCGTAGGTGAGGATGGTCAGCAGCAGGGCGTTGTAGGCATATAGATTGGAGTGGACACCGATGGCCGACGCGGCGATGGAGTAGGTATATACCGGCGTGAGGAAATAGTTGAGGAATTTCCCAACGATGCTGCTCAATCCGTAGATTGCGGTGTCTTTTACGAGCGATTTTATCCCGGCCATAATCTAACTGTAGTTCCAAAGCACAAAGATAGTCAAAAAAAAGCAGAATGCATAATGCTTAATGCATAATTGGACTATGGTGTGTGTGATTGCGAGGCAATCAAACTGTCGAACATCGCGGCGGCGATTCGCTCGAGGGCTTCGGCATCGACGGAGTCGAATGTGGCGAGCTCGGCGCTGTCGATGTCGATGACGGCCGCAACTGCGCCGTCGGCATCAAATACAGGCACCACTATCTCGCTGCGCGAGAGGCTACTGCATGCTATATGCCCGGGGAAATCATCGACATTGTCGACGATGACGGTGCGTGCTTCAGCCCATGCCGTGCCGCACACTCCGCGCCCATGGCGGATGCGTGTGCATGCCGAGGGTCCTTGAAACGGTCCGAGCACGAGGATGCCATCGGCTGGATCGGACGGAAGTCGGCGTACGCGGTAGAAACCCGTCCAAAGGAAATTGAATGTCGAGTGGATGGCGGCGGCCACGTTGGCCATGCGCGATATGGGGTCGTCGTCGTTTTCGATAAGGCTCACGACCTGCGGAATCAACGCTTCCCATTTTTCGGCTTTTGTGTTTCCGGCGATAATGATTTCTTCGGCCATTTCGGATGATTTGTGTCGGCGGTTAGTGCTGTGAAAAAAAAGTCGCCACTGCGGCGACTTTTAGGAAGAGATGTTATTTGCCGGAATTGGCTTTGTTTTCTTTGAGGAAACGTTCGAGGGCGGCGGTCATTGACGGAGTTTCGGGTGTCGGGGCCTGGAAACTGAGTTCGAGGCCGGCTTTGACCACAGCCTTGGCGGCAGGCGCGCCGAGGGTGCCAATGCACACATTTCGCTCATGGATGTCGGGGAAATTCTTCAGCAGGGAGTCGATTCCGGCAGGGCTGAAGAAGAGCATTGCGTCGTAGTCGCGCGGTTCGTCGGGTTTGAAATCGTTGGAGACCGTGCGATACATGACGGCCTTGGAATGTTGAAGCCCGAGTTCGTCGAGGATTTGTGAGTCTTCCTCTTTATGGACGTCGGAGACAATTTGCAGGAATTTTTCGGTGTTGTGACGGGTGAAATAGCTTGACAGACCGTCAAGCTTGCCGTTAGTGCCCTTGAATACCTTTCGCTTGCGGTAGGTGATGAAATGCTGGAGATAATAAGCAATCTGCTCGGTGGTGCAGAAGTACTTCATTGTTTCGGGCATTGAAATGCGCAACTCTTCGCAAAGGCGGAAGAAGTGGTTGATGGCTCCCCGGGCGGTGAAAATAATGGCCGTGTAGTCGAGAATGTTGACTTTTTGCTGGCGAAATTCTTTCGCTGAGAGGCCTTCGACTTTGATGAAGGGGCGAAACACGAGTTCGACTCCATATTGTTCGGCGATTCGATAGTAGGCCGACTTCGGGTCGGACGGTTTCGGTTGTGAAACTAATATTTTCTTGATATCCACTCTGTTATAACTGTAAAAATGTACTCAATTTCATTGCTCCGACACCTAAAATGAGCAACGGAACAATTTCTAGGGCGCAAAGGTACAAAATAAAATAAATTAACGATAAAAAATTATCATAAAAAATCCTAAATCCTTTGATAATTAACATAATTCGCATGGCCACGTAGATTATTGCGGCGAGTGTAACCATGGCCGGAGCGGCAGCGGGATAGAATAGGACAATGAGGGCAGGAATTAGGAGCAGGAAGCCCATCAGCGCTTGAGTGGCTTTAAGGCCTTTAATCCACTGAGAACCCAAAAAAGGTTCGGTGAAGGCGTAGGCTATCGTTCGGAAAGCTGCCAACTGGAAGATGAATAAGGCGAGCGTCATAGCGGTGAGGCCTGCAAGCATAGGGAATGTGGTGGCTTCGGCAGTTGGCGTTTTGATGTTGAGGGCGGCAAAAAAAAGGATGGCTTGGCAGAGAGCCGTCTGGAAGGAGAGGGCCATGATTGTGGTAGATTCGCCGGCGGTGTGTTCGTCGAAAGCGTTTTCGCGCTTTCTCACCATGTATAAATCTTGAAAAAGCGAGCGATACACTGAAATGAAGTGTTTGAAAGTGAAAGTGACGATAAGGAACATCACCACCAGAATCGAAACCACTCCCGAATCGACGCCGAGGCTGTCGGGCCTTTGAATGGCTTCTACTCCCGAAGAGTAAGGCACGGTGCCGACGGTGTAGTCGGCAGAGGCGAGCGACGAAGTCGGAGCGTCGGCTTCGTGGTTGCGAAGGAGCATCCCGCACACTGTGATTTCAGGCGCGGGAGTAGCGACGCTGTCGGCAGCGGCCGTTGTGGCTGCAGCGATGCTGTCGACTGTTGCGGCAGTAGTGACGTGTAAGCTGTCGGCTGTTGCGGGCACGTATGCTTCAGTTGATTTTTGGTGCGAAAGAAGTGATATCGACGGGAATGAGGGCCATTTCAACGGCTTCAATGGGGGAGGCGGCAATTTGCCATATTGATCGGTGTTGCTCGGTCATGAATCTGTCGGCCACGGCGCGGTCGAACATACGGAGCAGAGGGTCGTAGAAGCCGTCGATGTTGAGAATCACAACTTGTCCGGAATAGAGCCCGAGTTGGCGCCATGTGATTATTTCAAGCAGTTCCTCAAGAGTGCCGCTGCCGCCGGGGAGGGCGATGACAGCATCGGCGAGGCTAGCCATTGTCTGTTTGCGTTCGTGCATATTTTCGGTGACGATGACTTCCGACAGCGGGGCGTAGGTCCAGCCTCGTTCGTGCATGAAGCGTGGGATGACCCCCACAGTCACGCCGCCTTCGGCGTTGGCTCCGTTGTTGACTGCGCTCATAAGCCCCGAGCGTCCTGCGCCCGTGACCAGACGGATGTGGCGGCGGGCAAGCTCGCGGCCTAAAGATTCGGCTGCCTCTGCATAGACGGCAGGCCCCATGGGGCTCGATGCCCCATAAACACACACTGTAAACGTTCTATCTTTCATAATCAACTGCAAAGTTACTACTTTTTCCGCTATTTTGGAGTCGTCAGGTGATTTTATCGTGGAAAAATCACTATCTTTGTCACACAAAATGAACCACAAGGCAATGAAATCGATTATGCTGAATAAGTTCGCGGCTATTGTGGCGATGTCGGCGGCATTGTTGCTGGCATCGTGTGGCGACAGCGCGCGATTTGAGATCTCCGGCAGGGTGAAAGGCGCCGGCTCGCAGACGCTCCATTTCGTGTATTCCGATGGGGCGAAGGTGTATTCCGAATCGACGACGATGAAGGACGGACGGTTTACTTTCTTCGGCTCGTCGCCGGCTGAAACGATTGTGGAGATACAAAACTCCGCCCATTCGTCGATTGGGCGGCTGGTGATTAAGAATGGCGAAAATGTGGAATGCCAGCTCAACATCAACGACCCCTACGACATCGTTCTCAAGGGCAACGAGGCGTCGCAACTATGGTCGGATTTTGTTGTCGCCAACAGCAAGACGCTTCGCGGGGGCAACAGGGGGAAGATCAACTCGCTGGTGGAGGCTTTTGTCAAAAAGCATCCGTCAAGCGTGGCCTCCACTGCGATTGTGCTGACCACCTACAACAGCATCGATAACGAACCGGCATCGCTGAAGTTGTTCGAGTCTATTGCCGTCGAAGCGCGTCCTGCGTCGCTTGCCGACGGATATTACTCAATTCTTGAGCGTGTAGCCGACAAAGCCCTGAATGCCGAGGTCCGACCGTTTAATCTGCCTGCCGGTAATGGCAAGGTGGTGCATTTCAATGCTTCTTTGTCGCCGCGTTCGTTGCTGTGCTTCACCGACAGGGAGTCGCGCCGCGACACAGTGGCATCGCTCATACGTGAGATTTATAAGGAGCAGACCGACCAACGCCGCCGTCGGGTGGTGGAGGTGTCGTTCGACGCCGACACGATTATGTGGAAGCGTAGCATTGACTCCGATTCCGTCAAATGGGATCGCTGTTGGGCTCCTGGAGCTGCCGCTAATCCGTCGCTCGCCAATCTGTCGATTCCCCGCTTGCCCTACTTCATCGTTGCCGATTCGGCCGGCACACAGCTTTACCGCGGCACCTCCATCGCCGATGCCCGCAAGATGTTGGAAAAAAAGAATT
>CADBML010000101.1 GCA_902795825.1 uncultured Bacteroidales bacterium | reverse complement strand
GAAGCGGTGGTAGCGGCAGCTTTCGGTTTAGTCGTTTCCGAAGGCTTGGTCTCAGGCTTCACTTCGGCTTTCTTTGTTTCGACAGGTTTCGCATCGGCAGTCTTTTTAGGCGCAACGGCGGGAGCGGCCGTGGTCGGTTTGCCGGTTTTGGCTTCCTTTTTGAATTGTTTTGCGAGGCGGTCGTTTTGTTCGATTACCTTGTTAAGCCTGCCGGCGGAGTGCCATTTTTCAAGGTAATATCCGCCATCGACAGGGGAGTAGATTACACCTCGCCGCGACGAAGCGTGAATCATCATTCCGTCGCCGACATACATCCCCACGTGGGCAATCACGCCGGGACCTTTCACCGTGGCGAAGAAAATGAGGTCGCCGGGCTCGAGTTCGGAGCGCTTGAGCAGTGTGCACTCGTGCTGTTGAAGTGTGGCTGTGCGTGAAATGTTGATTCCGAGAGCGTTTTGATAGACGTTTTTGACGAAACCGGAGCAGTCGATTCCGTAGCGTGTGTTTCCGCCATAAACGTAGCGCGTGCCGAGCCATGTTTTAGCTTCGGCAAGCACTCGGTTGATGATTACCGGGTCAATTGTGCCATCGTCAACCCACATTACGGGGCTTTTCGTGGATGGCACAAAGTCGTCGTCGTAGCTGATGTCGTCGGTCACTTTCAGCCGGCGGGTGCGAGGCTTTTTCTTCTTAGAGGTCTCCACTTTGCCTTTGTCGCCTGTGACAACCTTCTTGGTCGAATGGCACGACGGGAAAGCCAACCCCAAAATGAGGCTAAGCGCTATGGCGGATACTATCGTTTTCAGTGTCATGTCACAAAGTTACGATTAAATCGCCAAACGGCAAAATAAAGGCCGTAGTTAAACATTTTTTAGCAATTGATAAGTGAAATTCTCTAAAAAAAACGCCAAAACTTATTAATAAAGTTTAATCTTTTCGTTTTTGGATTGCTTATTGCAAATAATCTATTACTTTTGCCGTTGAAATAACAAAATTAACTTAACAAGACATTTAAATTTAACATTCAAGAGATATGAAAATCTACGGAAAATTAGCAACAATGGCATGCGTCGTGGCTGTACTCAGTTCAGCCGCAACCGTCATGGCCATCAGCGGTGGCGAAAAAGTTTACGACCGCATTGTGAACAATGATGAAAAATCAGGCGACCTAAGCCAGCTTGACGAGAAAGGATATTACACGGTGTCGCGGCCTGGAATGTCGGCAGCGGCGCTTCCCGACTTCACCGAAGCCGCTGAGAACACTATCAACGGCGTGGTGTCGATCAAGAGCTTCGTGACTCCGCGAAGAAACAGCTTCGGCTTCGGCGACAGCAACGGTTTCTTCGACCCGTGGGAGTTCTTCTTTGGCCCCGGATATGGCGACAATAGCAACCGTCGCCGCCAGCAGCCTCAGCAGCAACCTAAATCTTCTGAGGATGCCCAGCAGCAAAAAGGTCTCGGCTCAGGTGTCATCATCACTACTGATGGCTATATCGTCACAAACAATCACGTGATCGAGGGCGCCGAACGTCTTGAAGTCACCCTTAACGACAACCGCACGTTCAATGCCCGTGTGGTCGGCACCGACGCATCGACCGACCTTGCTCTCATCAAAATCGACGCAAAGAATCTTCACGCCATTTCGATGGGCGACTCCGACGCGCTGAAAGTGGGCGAGTGGGTGCTCGCAGTCGGTAATCCCTTCGGCTTCACTTCCACCGTGACCGTGGGCATCGTCAGCGCTAAAGCACGCAATATCTCGTCGATGACCCGCTCGGGCAACACTATCGGAATTGAATCGTTTATCCAGACCGACGTCGCCGTCAATCCGGGCAACTCTGGCGGAGCACTTGTGAATATGCGTGGCGAACTCGTAGGCATCAATGCCGCCATCTATTCCCAAACAGGCAACTATGCCGGCTGCTCATTCGCAATCCCCACATCTATTGTTAAGAAGGTGATTAGCGACATCCGCCAGTATGGTTCGGTTCAGCGTGCCGTGCTCGGAATCTCATTCTCCGAACTCTCATCGCAGTTGATCAAGGAAAAGAACATTACGGCCGTCAATGCTGGCATTTATGTGGGCCGCGTCGAAGACCGTTCGGCAGCTAAGGAGGCCGGTCTGCAAGAGGGCGACATCATCACTGCCGTTGGTGGCACGGAAACCGTTACGACAGCCCAACTTCAAGAGCAACTCAACCGTTATTCCCCGGGCGACAAGGCTACTATCACGTTCTATCGCGACAACAAGAAGCGCACGGCAAATGTGACTTTCCGCAATTCGCAAGGCAACACCAAACTCACTAAGGCCGGCGACCTTCTCGAACTCGGATGCGCTTTCAAGGAAGTCCCAGCCGAAACGCTCCGTTCGCTTGAAATCTCGAACGGGTTGCAAGTGACTGGTGTGCGCGCAGGCAAATTCAAGGAAGCTGGAATTAAGGACGGTTTCATCATCACTGAAATCAACAATTCAGCCGTGAGCTCGCAAGACGACGTGGAGCGCATCTACGATGCCATCATGAAATCGACCGACTACGACAAGGTGATGTTCATCACAGGCTACTATCCCACTGGCAAGAAATGTTATTTCGCCGTCGATCTCGCCGAATAACCCGATAGTGACTTTCTGAAACCACAATAATTGCCCCGCTCTCTTCGTGATTGCGGGGCAATTTTGTAATTTTGCACTATCGCCATAATGCGGCATATAGTCGGAACAAATTTTTTTCGTGACGCTGCAACCTTTTTTGCTTCCGTAGCGTCAAAGTGATAGAAAAGCCGCAAAGGCGCATCGCAAAAAATAATCAACAAACTAATAAAATAAAAGATTATGAAGACAAACGTAAAAATCCTGACAATGATGTTGGTCATGACCTTGATGGCGGCCACGTCTGCTTTCTCGCTGAACGCCCAAAATCAGAAGAAACCTGCCGCTCCGGCCACTGAACAAGTTGCACCGGTAAACGCCGAACCCGCCGATAGCGCGGCAAACGCCCAACCCGCCGATAGCGCGGCAATCGCCGTTGACGAACCGGCTGTAAATGACGCCGAAGAGGAGTCGCACGACCGGCAGGAAGGATGGCTTGGTGAACACGGAGCGGTACTTCTTGTCCCTCTCTTTGGCATTATTTTCTCCATTGGCGGCCCGATTCTGTTGGTGATTATGTTTTTCTATTTCTCTTATCGCAACAAACGCAACCGCTTCAAAGTGATTGAAAAGGCTATCGAACACGGAGTGGCTAACGAGCAACTTGAAAAACTCTTCGAGGAGCAAAAATCGCGGAAAAAGTCGCCTATCTACTCGGGTTTGGCCTGCTTCATGACCGGTGTGGGATGCTTCCTGGCCTACTATATGTTCATGTCAGAACCGATTTTGGGTATCGCAGGGTTGATAACCTTGATGGTCGGTCTTGGAATGATTATCGCCTACTGCATCGAGAAGAAAGAAAAGCAGAACGACGACAATGGCTCCGAAGGTGCCAAATGAAATATGTTCTTTAGCTAATTTGTGTGCTAAGTGAGAAATGAAAGCCCTTAGTCGAATAGCGGAGGCGCAACTGATTGCCCGATGCGTCGTGGCCGACGACCGCGACGCCTTCGGGCGTCTGGTGGAGCATTATCAGCCTTTTCTCCGGAGGTTTTTGCTCAACCTCGCCGGCGACGATGATCTCGCCGACGACCTCGCTCAGGACTCTTTCATAAAGGCTTACCTCGCAATCCGCTCCTTCCACGGTCTTTCTTCGTTCAAAACATGGCTGTGGCGTATCGCCTACAACGAGTTTTTGTCATTTACACGAAAAATGCATGAAACGCGTGCGGATTTAGATGAAAATCCCGTAGAAACCGATTTCGTCGATAGCGCGGCGCAGTCGGAGGCGAAAATTGATGTCAAGGTCATGCTTGAATCGCTTCCCGTCAATCAACGCACGGCGGTTCTGCTTTTCTATATTGAGGACCGCCCGATTAAGGAAATAGCGAAAATTATGCAAGTGGAGGAGGGCACTGTCAAATCTCTCCTGTCGAGGGCACGCCAGCGAATGAGGAATGTTATGTGACAAATACCTAATGTAATTGTTTAGATTATGACTGATAAAGAATTGAAAGACAAAATTATGTCGGCGGTGAAAGAACCAACGGACGACCCTTTGTTCGCCCGCAAAGTGGTGAACTGCATCCCCGAACGTCGTCGTTCGAAAGCCGACCGTGTGATGGCGGTCACCTATGGCTTGGCGTCGTTGGCTGTGGTCGGCGGGTGGATCTACATGATTGCCGGCTTTGATATGAAAACCCTTTTCACGCCCGTCGGGTGGCTGTCGGTTTTGTTGATGTCGGCATTATCGACGGTTATTTACGTAAAAGCGGCAAAATATGCCTAATGGCAAATTAATTTCCATGCGTAACGTCGGTTCGCTATAAAGCTGCAGAGGAGTAAATAAAAGCCTCCCCAAGCAGGAGCGAAACTAGTGAGCCAAGAGCAGAACGACGAGATTGAGAAAATCCTTGATCACCCGCATAAACCTATGTCGCCGAATAAACAAAAACAAAAAAAATGCCTCGACGTCAGAACATATACACATTTCCAGTTTCATTCTCCTAATAAAGTGGTCATGAACTGGTGCGAAGTGGTCTATTATTACAAAGAGTATTTCTATTAATTACCTATGTTGAGACCTATAACATAATCAGCACTTTTTTTATGTTTTTGCTTTTACTGATTTCAGAGCATGAAATGCGACGGTTGGTGTTGGTGGCAAATGACGTAAACTTGTTTACGGGCATCCGCCATCAACACTAACCGATTATCTTGAAAAGAGGGGATTTCTATAAATTGCCTTTCAGGAAATTCAGAGAGGATATTTGGAAGATACTTGGCAGGAAAGAG
>CADBML010000100.1 GCA_902795825.1 uncultured Bacteroidales bacterium | reverse complement strand
TTCTCTTTTTTCAAACTCAGGGTGCGCTGCCAGCCATCTTCTGTCGTTTTCGTTTAGTGGCATATTTTGGATTTTTCTCTTGTTTTTATTTTTTTTTGTTTTTTTGTTTTGAAGCGGAGCTTCAAACTACACGAACGGTCGGGAACTGCCGGGTGTAAAGCTCTTTTTTTTGTTTTGAAGCGGAGCTTCAAACTACACGAACGGTCGGGAACTGTCGGGCGTAAAGCAATTTTAAAGCCCCTTGTTGCGGCTTTGCGGTAGGGATTTAGCCTCTTGTTGCGGCTTTGCGGTAGGGATTATTGGCGTGGCGGCTGATTATCGGAGCATGGCGGCCACTCGCGCAAGGGCTGCGAGGAATGTGTCGATTTCTTCAGCTGTGTTGTAGATGGCGAAGGAGGCGCGGACGGTGCCGGTGATGCCGAGCCGTTCCATCAGCGGCTGGGCACAATGGTGGCCTGTGCGTACTTCGATTCCGAGTTTGTCGAGGAGTGTGCCGACATCGAAAGAGCTGCCGCCGCTCAGGTTGAACGAGAGGACGGCGCTTTTTTGCGGAGCGGTGCCGTAGATGGTGGAGCCTTCTATTTGTGCCACTCCGTCGGTGGCGAGTTTAAGGAGTTCGCGTTCATGTTCTGCGATACGCTCGATTCCCACTTCCCTCAAAAAATCAATGGCTTTTGCGAAAGCGGCGATGCCCACAAAGTTGGGCGTGCCGGCCTCGAATTTGTAGGGGAGGTCGGCGAAGGTGGTTTTGTCGAAAGTGACATGGTCGATCATGGCTCCGCCGCCGCGGTAAGGCGACATTCGGCGTAGCCAGCTGTGTTTTCCATAAAGGACACCGACTCCCGTCGGTCCGTACATTTTATGCGCTGAGAAGGCGTAGAAGTCGGCATCCATATCCTGCACATCGACAGCAGTGTGGCCGACGGCCTGAGCGCCGTCGATAAGGACCGGAACGCCCCATCTATGCGCTTCGGCCACGATTTCCTTGACGGGGTTGATTGACCCCAACACATTCGAGGCGTGGGCTACGGCGACGAAACGGGTGTGGTCGGTGAACAGATTACGGTAAGCGTCGAGGTCGAGGCTGCCATCGGGCAGGAGCGGGATTACCTTAATACGAAGGCGTCGATAGCGTCCGGCGAGTTGCCAGGGCACGATATTGGAATGGTGTTCGGCGGCGGAAAGAATGATTTCGTCGCCGTTTTCGAACGTTTCGGTTAGCGACGAGGCCACAAGATTGATGGCATCGGTGGTTCCGGAAGTGAAAATGACTTCTTGGCTTGAGGCGGCGTTGATGAATTTTGTCACCGATTCGCGTGTTCGTTCCACCGAAGCTGTTGCGTTTTGCGACATCGTGTGCACGCCGCGGTGCACGTTGGCCCGTTCCTCATGTTCCATTCGGATTATTTCGTCGGTGACACAAAGCGGCGACTGAGTGGTGGCGGCGTTGTCAAGATATACGAGTTGACGACCGTAGATTTGGCGATCGAGTTGCGGGAATTTGCTGCGGATGATGCTGATGTCGAGGGTTTTCATTCTTTGGAGTCGCGGTTAATGGTGTCGCAAGCCATTCGGCAGTTGTCGCATGGGCGTGAGCTGCGTTTGTAGAGGCGTTTTTCGACGAGCATTCTCATTCGGTCGCGGAGAGGCAGCAGAGGGATGGCGTCGATCACATCACCGACGAAAGCCTGAGTGAGCATCGTGCGCGCCACTGCTTCGGGAATCCCACGTTGGCGCATATAGAAGAGCGCGGCGGCATCGAGTTGTCCTGTTGTGGCTCCATGGCTGCATTTCACGTCGTCGTTGTAGATGAGCAGTTGCGGCTCGGTGGATATACGGGCGTCGGGCGATGCGAGGATATTGCGGTTCGACTGGTATGCTTCGGTGAAGCGAGCCACCTCCCAAACGAAAATCTCGCCGTAGAATGTGCCATGCGAGGCGTCGTCGAGCACATACTTGAAGTTTTGGTTTGACTTGCCATGTCGTGAGAGATGGTTGACGAAAGTGGCATTGCCAATCCGTTGGTTGCCGTCGCCGACCACGAAGCCGTTGATTGTCGCTTCGCTGTTGTCGCTTTCGAAGTCGATGTCGTAGATGTTGACAGATTTGCCTGCTGATGCCGAGAGGGAGAAGATGTTCAGCCGGCAGTTGCGCTTCATTTTGATTTTCATCTCGTTGAGGCGCGAAGTGGTATCGGAGGTGTCGGTAATGTCGTAGAGATTGAGCGAGGCGCCCTCGTTGAGGAAAATTTCGACGAATTGCGAGGCGAAATAGTTATGTGGCGTCGAGTCGGACGAGTCGTTCAGGATTAATTCCAAGTTAGCACCACCCCCAATTTCGACAAACACGCGTCGAAATGCCGCCAAATCCACCGCCGCGGCCAAAATGTTGTTGATTTGGATGGCGGTTTCGTCGTTATTGCCGCCGTCGATAGATATGTGGAGGATTTTATTGGCGAAAATGCGGTTGAAATGCGAGGGGGTGTGGTAAGCGTTGATAGGGAAAGGGAAATTATCGGCATCGTAAACGGCGCATTTCACGCGTTGGTCGGTGCTGAGGTGGGGAATGTGGTAAGTGTCGTTGACGCAAGTGATTGTTATCGGGGCAAAATCGGGGATGTTGCGTCGGATAGCGGCGGCAGGCATAAGCGGCGATGTCACACCGTTGACGTTCACCCCATAGTCGGGCTTCATCATCTCGGCCACTGCGCTTCCGAAGCGGCGGATGAAGCCGTCGTCGTCGGCGAGGAGCGATTGGCTGAAGCTCTCAATCTCGGCGGCTTTTCTGTCGCCGTTGAAGAATTGAGGATAGTCCTCGATAAGGCGGGTGAATTGCTTGAAATGGCTCATTCTGCGGCGTTATTGTCGTATTTTCGTTTGATTTCGTCGTAGCCTTTCTCTTCAAGGACGAGAGCCAGTTGCGGGCCGCCGGTTTCCACAATCCTTCCTTTGTAGAGGATGTGGACGTAGTCGGGACGAATGTAGTCGAGCAAGCGCTGGTAGTGGGTGATTACAATGGTGGCGTTGTCGTCGGTTTTCAGTTTGTTTACGCCTTCGGCCACAATGCGCAGCGCGTCGATGTCGAGTCCGGAATCGGTTTCGTCAAGGATGGCGAGCGAAGGCTCGAGCATGGCCATTTGAAAAATCTCGTTGCGTTTTTTCTCGCCGCCCGAAAAGCCTTCGTTGACAGAGCGCGACGCGAGTTTGTTGTCAAGATCGACCACGGCGCGTTTTTGCCTCATCAGTTTAAGGAAATCGCTGGCTGAGATGGGCTCTTGTCCCAAATATTTGCGTTTCTCGTTGAGGGCGGCGCGCATGAAATTCGTCATCGACACCCCCGGGATTTCCACGGGATATTGAAACGACAGGAACAGCCCTTCGTGAGCTCGGTTTTCGGGAGCCATTTCGAGGAGGTTCTTACCGTTGAAGGTGGCGCTTCCTGCATCGACGGTGAATGCCGGGTTGCCGGTAAGCACGGCCGACAGCGTCGATTTTCCTGAGCCGTTCGGCCCCATGATTGCGTGCACTTCGCCTTTTCGGATAGTGAGGTCGATGCCTTTCAGAATCTCTTTTCCGGCAACTGATGCCCGCAAGCCTTTCACATCAAGCAATATTTCTTTGTCCATAATAGTCAAGTTGTTGTCAGCCGACAGAGCCTTCGAGGGTGATTTGCAGCAGTCGTTGCGCCTCGACGGCAAACTCCATTGGCAGTTTGTTCATCACTTCTTTGGCATAACCATTGACAATCAGCCCTACGGCCTCTTCGTCAGGAATGCCGCGCTGATTGCAGTAGAATATTTGGTCTTCGCTGATTTTAGATGTAGTCGCCTCATGCTCGACAACAGCCGAGGGGTTGTCGATTTGCATGACGGGGAAAGTGTGTGCTCCGCAGGTTGACGACAATAGGAGGGAGTCGCATTGGGTGTGGTTGCGGCAGTTGTCGGCTTTAGCGGCGATTTTCACCAGTCCGCGGTAGGAGTTTTCGCTGTGGCCTGCAGAAATGCCTTTTGACACGATAGTGCTACGTGAGTTTCGGCCGATGTGAATCATTTTGGTGCCGGTGTCGGCTTGTTGATAGTTGCGTGTGACGGCCACGGAATAGAACTCTCCCACAGAATTGTCGCCGGCGAGTATGCAGCTGGGGTATTTCCAAGTGATAGCCGAGCCGGTTTCGACCTGAGTCCACGACAGTTTAGAGCTTTCACCGCGGCAGAGCCCGCGTTTTGTCACGAGGTTATATACGCCGCCGTTTCCTTCGGCATCGCCTGCCCACCAGTTTTGCACAGTGGAATACTTCACTTCGGCGCGGTCTTCGACAATGATTTCCACGATGGCGGCGTGAAGTTGGTTTTCGTCGCGCATAGGGGCTGTGCATCCCTCAAGATAGCTTACGTAGGAGTCGTCGTCGGCCACGATAAGTGTTCGCTCGAATTGGCCGGTGCCCTGCGCGTTGATGCGGAAGTAGGTCGATAGTTCCATCGGGCATCTGACCCCTTTGGGAATATATACGAAAGAGCCGTCGGAAAAGACAGCAGAGTTGAGCGCGGCGTAGAAATTGTCGCGGTAGCTCACCACGCTTCCGAGATAGCGTCGCACGAGGTCGGGATAGTCTTTCACGGCTTCGGAAATGGAGCAGAAAATCACGCCCAGTTCTGCAAGCCGCTCGCGGTGGGTGGTTTTTACCGACACAGAGTCCATGACGGCATCGACAGCCATTCCCGACAGCACTTTCTGCTCCTCGAGCGGGATGCCGAGGCGGTTGAATGTGGCGAGGATTTGGGGGTCAACTTCGTCAAGGCTTTTCGGCCCGTCCTTTTTGACGGGCGCGGCGTAGTAAGAAATCGCTTGGAAGTCGATGTCGGGTATGTTGATGTGAGCCCATTTCGGTTGCTTGAGGGTGAGCCAATGGCGATAAGCCTTAAGCCTGAAATCGAGCAGCCATTCGGGTTCGTTCTTTTTTGCGGAAATAAGCCTCACCACATCCTCGTTGAGTCCGCGTGGAATCACATCGGTGTCGATGTCGGTGGTGAAGCCGTACTTATAGTCGGCCGCGGTGACATCGTCGAGAATCTTGCTGTTGGCGTCGATATTGTTGTCGGGATTGCTCATTCGGAGGTTGATTGCTGTGAGTTTTCTATGCTTGAGTGTCGTGTGACTCATCATCCGCCGTTTTCTCTTTCACCCAGCCGAGAGTGTTGGGGGCGAGGTCGAGGACGGCTTGAATCACATTGCCGTTGGCGAGCGACGATTCGGCCTGAAGAGTGCCGGCGGTGAAGAACGTGGCATAGATGTTGAGTGCGAAACTCAGGATTAAAGTCCACTTAAAGGCGACAAACAAGCCTCCGGCAATACGGTCGATTGCGCTGAGATGCAGAGCTTTGACCACTTTTTTTGCCAACTTGGCGGCAAGCCGCACCGCCACATACACGAGGATGAAAAGCAAAATCACGCTAACGACTCGGGTGGTGTAGGACGGGGAGAACACCGTCTGGGCGAAGTCGGCAACGGCTCCGCCAAACAGCTGGCACACGATAATTCCGGCCACCAATCCGCCGAGGCTTCCCAGCTGACTGATGATGCCTTTGTGGAAGCCGTAAGCGAGGCCGCCGAGCACAACGACGAGTATTAAAATGTCAAGCAGACTCATTTGTTTTAGTTTTAGGTGACAAATTTACAAAAAAATCCCGACATAACGGACTTTCTTGCCGAATTAGACAAAGTGCTTTACCGACAAAAACGCGGCGTGAGTCAGTATGTCACTTTTTCAGCCGATAATTGGTGGCCGAGAAAAATGGACGCGTTGCTGGCGAAGCGCTCAGGCGAACCGGTGGTGAGGAAGCGTGTCGCGCCGTCGCGCCGGCACTGCGACTCTATTTCGGGGTGGCGGCGAAGATAGTCGGCGAGGCTTTCGGCAACAAGCTGCCCTTGAGTCACCACTTTTGCCCGCTGCTTGACGTGACGTTCCACTTTGTCGAGGAGCAACGGATAGTGGGTGCATCCGAGGATAATAGTGTCGATCGACGGTTCAATTCCGAAAAGGATGTCCACGTCGCGCTTCACGGCTTGGTCGGCAATGATGCTGTCTGCCATACCCGCTTCGACAATTTCCACCCAGCTTGGGCAAGCGTGGGAGTAAAGCCGGAAAGAAGGGTAGAGCTTGCCGATTTCGATGTCGTAGGAGCCGCTTGCCACGGTGCCTGGGGTGGCGAAAAGGCCGATTCGGCCGTCGGCGGTGAGGCTTCCGATTTGTTCGACTGTGGGTCGAATCACACCGAGCACACGGCGTGAGGGGTCGATTTTCGGCAGGTCGCGTTGTTGTATTGACCGTAGTGCCTTGGCCGAAGCGGTGTTGCAGGCGAGGATTACGAGGCGGCAACCCTCGTCGAAGAGAAATTTCACCGCTTCGAGGGTGAAACGGTAGATTTCGTCGAAAGAGCGTATGCCGTAGGGCGCGCGGGCGTTGTCGCCCAAGTAAAGGTAGGAATAATCTGGCAGGCGTCGGCGTATGGCGTCGAGAATAGTAAGCCCGCCATATCCTGAGTCGAAAATTCCTATCGGGTGAAGGTAGGATGTCATTCGCTGCAATGTTGGATGATGAATGAAAAGTTGCGTCCGGAGTTGACTCCGAGGGCGCGAGCGGAGAAGAAGTCGCGGTTTTGGCAACGTGTGCAGATGCCGCTGTCGCTGATGTTTTCGGGAAGGATGCCCGCTTCGGACAGTTTCATCCGCGCGGCCATTGGCAGGTCGATATGGGGTTTGGCTTGGGTGCGGTCGATACACGCGGCCATGCCGCAATCGTCGAAAAGCCGCGCCACATCGTCGCCAACTTCGAAACAATGGCGGCATATCGACGGAGCGATTACGGCTTTGGCGCATGGGAGCGACGCTCCTTGAGCCTTCATCGCCGCAAGCGCGTTTTCAATAACCCCGGCGAGCAGTCCGCGCCAGCCGGCATGAACGGCGGCGATGACATGGTTCGCCGTGTCGGCAAGCAAAATAGGCACGCAGTCGGCGGTGTTAACGCCGATAGCCACTTCGCTCAGCCGGGTGACCACGGCGTCGGCCTCCGTCATGCTGATGTCGGTGACGCTGTCGATGACTGCCGGTCGGGAGGAGTGGGTTTGCCGAGGGCAAAGGATGTGTTCGACTGGCAAACGCAACGTCCGTGCGAGACGTTGGCGACATTCCGTCACCGCGTCGGCGTCGTCGCCGACATAGTGGCACACGTTAAATCCGGAATAGGGGTTTTCGGTCGAGGGGTTGCCTCTGCCGGTAGTGCCGGCAGTGATGCCGTCGGCGATGTTATAGAAATGTATCAGCTCCATTCTTCGTCGCCATATTCGAATGGGTCGATGCCGTCAAGGATGTCGGTTTCTTCTTCGGATTGCTCGTTTTCGAAGATGAAATTGTCCTCTTCCTCGACGCGGTGATGCACGTCGAGTGGTCTGTGGGCAATCATGTCGTTGACGAGCAGGTTGCTTTCGTCGTTGATGGCTCGCCAGAGCATATCCTTCAGGAGCGCGATGCCTTGGCCGGTCACCGCCGAAATGAACACATGAGGCAGATCGTCAGGAATTGTCCGCTCTATTTCTTCGGTCAGTTCGTCGTCGAGGAAGTCGCATTTTGAGATGGCGAGAATGTGGTGCTTGTCCATCAGTTGGGGGTTGAACTTCTGCAGCTCGCCGCGGAGAGTGTAGTATTGTTCCATTATGTTGTCGGCGTCGGCCGGCACCATGAAAAGTAGCACTGCGTTTCGCTCGATGTGACGGAGGAATCGCAGTCCGAGTCCTCGGCCTTCGCTTGCTCCCTCAATGATTCCGGGGATGTCGGCCATGACAAACGACGATGAGCCTCGGTGACCGACGATGCCGAGTTGCGGCTCCATTGTGGTGAAGGGATAGTCGGCGATTTTGGGGCGTGCCGCCGACACGGCCGAGAGCAGCGTGGATTTTCCGGCATTGGGGAAGCCCACCAGTCCGACATCGGCGAGCATTTTCAGTTCGAGGATAATCGTGCGTTCCACCGACGGTTCGCCGGGCTGTGCATAGCGTGGTGTCTGGTTCGTGGGCGACTTGAAGTGCCAGTTGCCCAGACCTCCACGTCCGCCTTTAAGGAGGCGCACCTCCTGTCCGTCGTCGGTGACTTCGCATAGGTAATTGCCGGTTTCGGCATCGTAAACTACGGTGCCGCAGGGGACTTCGACTATTTTGTCGTCGCCGTCTTTGCCCGAGCTTCGGCTTTCGCCGCCGGCGGTGCCGTTTCCGGCGAAAATGTGGCGTTGGTATTTCAATGGGAGGAGCGTCCATAAATGACGGCTACCGCGGAGGATGACATGGCCACCGCGTCCGCCGTCGCCTCCGTCGGGACCTCCTTTAGGAATATATTTGGCTCTATATAGATGTGCCGATCCGGCGCCTCCCTTGCCTGAGCGGCAAAGGATTTTCACATAATCGATAAAATTGCTTTCTGCCATTGTGAGTGCGTTTTTTTGATGGTTGACTATAAAGATTATTTGTTGCGGTTGATGTCGTTGAAATGTCGCATCAGTTGCTGGGCTTTTCTGAAATCGTCGGGCGATCCGATGTCGATCCAAGTGCCGTCGATAGGGTAGAAAGCCACCCTGCGGCCCTCGTTGACGGCGAGTTCTATAAGGTCGGTCGCGTCGAACGGTCGGTCGGCGGGAATGGCTTTGAGCAGCCGGTTTTTGACGATGTAGATGCCGGCGTTGGAGTAGTAGGTGTAGGTGGGCTTCTCTTTGACGGCGGTGATGAAGTCGCCCTCGGTGTCGAGCACG
Organism: uncultured Bacteroidales bacterium; assembly: GCA_902795825.1. GTDB lineage: Bacteria > Bacteroidota > Bacteroidia > Bacteroidales > Muribaculaceae > RUG14106. Next base: position 9,495 of record CADBML010000100.1, on the reverse strand, counting down.
CCGAAAGGCACTGACACGATGTAGGGCACAGTGGCCACGGTGATGTCGGCGTCGGTCGCCACGTGCTTGAGGTACATCTCCTCGTAAGAAATCGTTGTGAGCAGATCGGAATTCATCACGAGCGAAGTGCCGTCGTCGTCAAGATTGCAGAGGCGTGCGGCGCCGATGGTTCCCAAGAATGACGGTTCGCTGACGCAAGTGATGTTCAACCCTTCGCGCGGTGAGGAGAAATGCGCCTTAATTTGGTCAGCGAGATAATTGACAGTGATGTCAATGTCGGTTATTCCCACGCGGACGAGAGCGTCGATGTTGTGGTCGATGATGGCTTTGTCGCCGATTTTCAGGAGCGGCTTAGGAGTAGTCAAAGTCAGCGGGCGCAGTCGTTCGCCTCGGCCTCCGGCCATAAGAATCGCTTTCAGGGGCAACATGGCGCGGCAGACAGTCAGGTCGTAAAGGCGCACGACACGGCCGTCGTCGTCAAGGTGGGGAAGGAGAGTGATTCCTTTGCGTCGGGCCTCTTTCATGAGAAAAAGGTCGGGCTGCTGGCCGCGCAAACAGCGGAAATTACGGTGCATCACTTCGGTGACAGACTCTTCGAGACCCACACGGCGCAGAAGTCCGCGGCGGATGTCGCCGTCGGTAAGCGTGCCCACCATGCGCCGCTCGGCGTTGACCACCAAAAGCGTGCGCTCCGAGCCCGAAAGCTGGTTCATCCGTTCGAGCGCGTCGTAGATTGTCGATGTATTGCTGATGAGATGTCGTTCCATATCTTTTCCGCTGTCAATAAATCGTTTTGCCGATGCGAAATTACTAAAAACCTCCGACTTTTCCAAATAATCACCAAGGAGTGTGTTCCCCTCATGAAATGCCTCCGAAGAGGGAGAAATCTCTGAGGTGATTGAGGCGGTGGCTTCGAGCCGGAAAATAGCTCAGTCGCAGAATGTCGCTGCGAAATCAGGAAGTTAGGAAGACGGGAACAGATTCGGAGATGATGATAGTGGTCGGAAGTTGATGACATTGCATCGGTTATCGCCCACAATCGGGATAAAGTCAAAAGGAGAAAAGCGCGGCAAATAAAGATTGAACCATTACCCAATTATTATTTTAGACTTGGGCAAAATTTGTTTAAAAATCAGCGAAAAATAGAAAAAATTTTTGAATTTCGCTGATTTTTAAAAGCGGAAAAGTAGTCGTAATTAAAGGAGAACCATATTTTGTCGTCGGAATATGGCTTTTAAATGGGTGAATTTTTTTGATGATTTTTCAAGTATAAACTATCCCAATATAAACTTTATCACGGACTATGAATAATCAGGGCAAATCTCGCCAAAGAATTGGGAAATTTCCGGGCGGTTGTCGGGGAGATTTCATGGAGATTCTTTGAGGGCTTCGGGGCTTTGTGCGCGTATTTTCTTCGCGGATATTTCATTGCGTTTTCATTGCGAATTGGGGACGACGTTGGAAAAGGGGGAGAAAATTTTGCCGTTTGGCGGTTTTGATGTAACTTCGCTGTTGAAAATCCTACTGAAATGGCAAAGGAGTCGTTGGAATTGAACGCCGAGCAAAGGCAGACGCTTACCACGTCGGCGCTGAAAGTGCTGTACAGTTCGCTCCTTGAGATGTCGTCGCAGGAGGTCGAGGAGCGCGTGAAAAGCGAAATCGAAGAAAATCCGGCCCTCGAAAAAGCCCCCGACAACGACGACGATTATCATTCCGACTCCGACCCCGGCGACGGAAATGCCCCATCATCCGACGCTGACGATGGCGACGAAAAAACGAACGAGAGCCTCGAGAGCCCCAATTCAGAAGAAGTTCCCGACTACGACGACTATTCCGACCGCGACGACACCTACGACGACAGCTATATCCCTCGGGCGAACAACCGCAGCGCCGACGACAACGCTTTTGTGCCGGTAGTGGCCGACAGCGACTATTCACTCGCCGAATACCTTGAGGAGCAACTGGGCGAGTACTCCCTCACCGACCGCCAGCGCGAAATAGCCCTCACCGTCATAGGCAACATCGACGATGCAGGCTATCTTTCACGGTCGCTGTCGGCTATGGCTAATGATTTGGCGATCAACAATGATTTGGATGTCGAAACATCAGAGGTGAAGGAAGTGTTCGATATTGTCAGGCAAATGGACCCCGCAGGCGTTTGCGCCGTAGGCTTGGGCGACTGCCTGACGCTCCAACTCCGTCGTATAGAGCCGGCCACCGCCGACGTGACCGATGCCATTGCGATTCTTTCGCAATGCGACGACCTCTCGTCGGTCAGCAAAATGAACTCCGCCCGCATGAGGCTCGGAATGTCGAAATCGCGTTACGAGGTTGCCATGAGGCGCATCCGCTCGTTAAATCCAAAGCCTGGAAATCTCATCGGCTCCAGCGCGGTGGCTTCGGCATCGCAGATGATTACTCCCGATTTCGACATTTCTGTCGATGAAAACGACACCATAACCGTAACCATCCTCAACAACATACCTGAGCTCCAAATCTCCGAATCCTTCACCGACGAGGCCGAGCACACCTTCTTCACGGGGAACACCCCTCAACAGCGCGAAGCCAGAAAGTTCATATCCGCCAACCGTAACAACGCAAATATGTTCATTCGGGTGCTTCGGATGCGTCAATCGACGCTGTTTTCAGTCATGTCGGCGATTGTGAAGATTCAGCGCAAATTCTTCCTCTCGGGCGACCAGCGCGACATCAAGCCGATGATTATCCGCGATGTTTGCGACATCACAGGCTTCGACCTCACGGTGGTGTCGAGGGCAACAAATGGCAAGTATGCGCAAACGCCCTACGGAATCTTCCCCCTCAAGTTTTTCTTCAACGAGCCCATCAACGATTCGGAGGGGGCATCGTCGAGGGAAATAGCATCGATTATCAAGGAAATCATCGACTCGGAAGATCCCGAACACCCGTACTCCGACCAGAAAATCACCGAAGAACTGGCTCGCCGCGGACATAATGTGGCCCGCCGCACCGTATTCAAATATAGGGAAAATCAGTTGAAAATACCGTCGAGCAGTATGCGACGACGCCAAAAATTAGGAAAATAATTCTTGCGTAATGGAAACAGCCGCAAAAATCATGTCAAGGGTCTTTTCCCCAATCCTTGTGCCCACCATGGCGATTGCAGTCGCCCTATGGGGCACGGCATTGGTGATAACTCCCGATTTCGTCAAAATTCGCGTGGTGGCTATGACGCTTCTCATCACCGGAGCCATCCCCGCAGTGACTATCGCCGTTCTCTACTTCTTCCATCGGGTGAGCGATGCCACTATCTCCAACCCGCGAGAACGCACTATTCCTTTCGTCGTGGCAATCCTCTGCTATTTGGGCGAGGCCATCTATCTGTCGGGCATACATGCCCCATTATGGCTGACCAATTTCATCGTGTCGGCAGCGGTGGCAATCTTCATCGTGGCCACTGTCAACTTGTTTTGGAAGGTAAGCGCCCACACCTGCGCCGTGGGCGGGCTTGCGGGACTCGAAGCGTGGCTCATAGCCTCAGAATTGGCTGTTCCCTCAATGATTGTGCTCCTCATTATCACGATTCTTGTAGTTGGGCTGGTTGGGTCGGCCCGCCTCGTGCGCCGGCTACACACTTTGTCGCAGGTGGTGGCGGGTGCCTTGATTGGCTTTGTGGTGGTATATTTCCTACCTATGGCACTCGCACTTTTCCATTAAGGAGCTTTAAAGAAATCCCCTAAGGGTCGTTCTATAAATGCCACATTCAAAAAATAACAAACAAAGTAGCAACATTAATGAACTCTTTCGTAAATTCAGGATTATATTCGAATATACTTGACTGTCACTCGGTCACAATGCCCGCATTGCTCCCTCTCTCCTGCCAAGTATCTTCTAAATATCATCTCTGAATTTACTGAAAGGCAATTAATAGAAATCCCCTTAATAATCTCACCAAATCCCGACATATCATGGACAACTTCACATACAAACGCCGCCGTTCGCGTCAGGTCGATGTGGGCGGTGTGGCTATAGGTGGCGACAATCCTATCCGTCTTCAGTCGATGACATCCCTTTCCACAATGGACACCGATGGCTGCGTGGAGCAATGCCAGCGCATCGTGGCAGCGGGAGGCGAAATAGTGCGCCTGACCGCGCAGGGCACACGTGAGGCAGAAAATATCGGCCGCATCCGAGCCAGCCTGCTCGAGAAGGGCTGCGATGTGCCTCTCGTGGCCGATATCCATTTCAATCCGAAAGCGGCTTTCGCCGCCGCCCTGACAGCCCAAAAAGTGAGAATCAATCCCGGCAACTTCGTCGATCCCGGACGCACATTCCGTAGGCTTGAATTTTCCGACGAAGAGTACGCCGCCGAATTGCGTCGAATCGACGACGCGTTCACCCCGTTCCTCGAACTTTGCCGGAGCAGGGGCGTGGCTATAAGGCTCGGTGTGAACCACGGTTCGCTGTCCGACCGCATTATGAGCCGCTATGGCGACACACCTGAAGGTATGGTTGAGTCGGTGATGGAGTTTTTGAGGGTGTGTGTCAGCCGCAACTTCCTTGATGTTGTGATTTCCATCAAAGCGTCGAATGTAGTTGTCATGGTGACTACAGTCAGGCTTCTTGTGGCGGCGATGGATGCCGAAGGCATGGACTTCCCTCTCCATTTGGGGGTGACAGAGGCCGGCGACGGCGAAGACGGACGAGTCAAATCGGCCGTGGGCATTGGTTGCCTGTTGGCGGAAGGTCTCGGCGACACTATTCGAGTGTCGCTTTCGGAGGACCCCGAGTGCGAAATTCCCGTGGCACGCGCCATTGTCAATTATATACGGAAACGTCAAATTTCATGCGAAATCAATTCTCCATTGATGCCTGATTTCAACCCGCTCCGGCCGTCACGGATTCGTTCTGTGGCAGTTGAGTGCGTCGGCGGTGACAATATGCCGGTTGTAATAGGCAATTCGGAAAAAGCAGACTTCTCCGCCACAATGCCGCCGGAGGGCATGACCCTTGTTTTCGCCGACACTTCGCTCGATCCGGCAAAAATGAGTCTTTTTGACGATGACGTCATCATCTTGTCGAGCACTCATGACAATATCACAGGCGACTTGCAGGCTTGGGTTCACTCCGCGCGCATCGCGGGCGTTACGGCTCCGATTATCCCGTGTATCGACTATGCCGACACGCCTGCCGAACTTGTCACGATCCACGCTTCGATTGACTTCGGAACGCTTTTGCTCAACGGTGTAGCCGACGGTGTAATGATAAAGTCGGATGTGGTTTCTGACGACGCAATCGCAGATTTGTCGCTGTCGATTCTTCAAGCCGCCCGCCTTCGTATTTCTAAGACGGAGTACATCTCCTGCCCGTCGTGCGGGCGCACGCTATTCGACCTTCAGACAACGCTGCGTCGCGTGAAAGAAGCCACCGCGCATCTCACGGGACTGAAAATTGCCGTGATGGGGTGCATTGTCAACGGTCCTGGCGAGATGGCCGACGCCGACTATGGCTATGTCGGTGCCGGGGTGGGGCGCGTCAGTCTATACAAAGGGCGTGAGTGTGTTGAGAAGAATATCCCGGCGGAGGAGGCTGTCGAGCGTCTGCTCGCGCTTATCAAGTCAACGCCAGTTCGCATAAATTGACAATCAATGAAAGCGTCGGAGACGCAAAAAGCATCGGAGATGGTCAATAAGGGCATCAAACAGATAGCAATTTCATCATCGTCCTCTTTTGTGGCTACGATAACACGCTTCTTTGGCTGTTGACACTCTCCGAGGCTCAGTTTCCTGAGTTTATCCCACCCCAAGCGGCGAGGGTCTCCGACCCTCTTGCATGGGGTTTACTACATAAAGCCTCTCCGAGGCTTGTAACGTCGCCGACGTCAATGCCGATTCCGATGGCCGAGAGAATCACTGGCGCTGATTTCGCCGTTGCCGTGGTTGCGGAAGTGGTCGGTATAGTGTGTTTGGCGCTCATTTTGTCAGGTCGCGCACACCGTCGAGCCGCCTGATTATTCGTGCGGGGACACCAGCCACTACCGAATTATCAGCCACATCTTTCACGACTACCGCCCCGGCTCCGATGAGCACATTGTCGCCCACGGTGACACCTCCCAGAATCTTCGCTCCGCAGCACACTTCCACATTGTCGCCGAGTGTGGGCGCTTCAAGGTTGTGGTTGTAGCCCAATGTGACGTGATGATAGATTTTGCAATTCTCACCTATCTTTTGAGCGTTGATAATGGAGCTGAATCCGTGTTGGATTAGCAAACCTCCGCCGATGTCGCGCGTGTTGATGTAAAGGTGGCGCATTGGTCGGAGCCACCAGCTGAAGAGGATGCGCCGGTAGCCCATGCGCCGGTAAAGCACTGAACGGAATTCGGAATGGTTGGCGATGAGGAAGGCGAACGAAATTACAGTTTTGTTCATCCGCTTCCATTCGCACCATTGTACAAGGTCGGCGTCGACGAGGTTTTTCTGATGCTTGTTCATAATGATCCACATCATTGCCGCAATGGGCAATGTGGCGAGGCTTCGCAGTTGTAAGTATCTCTTTCTCATTAAGTTTTTTCTTTTTTTTAGTTTGGGTTTTGGTTCTGGTTTGTTTTTTGCTGTTTTATCTCATGCCGAAGGCGGAGTCGAGGAAGGATATGCGTGCTTGTAGGATGGCTTTGGTCTGGCTCGCTTTCTCGTCGAGAGGGGTGAAATCGTATTGCGGCCAACGGCGTTTGTCGCTTTTGATGGCTTCGGATATCTTTCCCTTTTCCACGTCGATGAAGTCGAAAATGCTTGCGGCGATTGCCGAGCGGTTGGCATGCCACACTTCGCGGGCTTTTTCCTGAAACAAGTCGAATTTGGCCAATTCGCCAATCCAGTGTTGCTGACAATATGACGGCACTCGATTGTAGATGAACTCCGAGAAATCGCACTCCCAGTGGCTATATGCGCCGCCGAAATCCCATACGGGACCGAACACGATTTTGGTTTTGTTGCCACGTTCTTTATGCCAGTAGCAGCTGCCGCTGAACGATTCGCAGTTGTCCATCACTTCCTGAAGAATGTAGAAGCGGGCCAGAGCGTCGGCATCAACATATTCGCTCCATTTGGCTTCGGATTTGTCTTCATCGTAAATTAGGCTGTCGATAGTGGTGACAAGATTTGTGAGGTAGAGACGTTGCTCCGGCGAAAGATTCTCGGGGGAGTGGGAGGTGAAGCGGATAATGTTGCCGAGCGCGCGGTCGGGAATGGTTATTTGCCCGTCTTCGTTGTAGTTGTCGATTTCTACGAGCCATCCGCCGGTCACCTTTTCGGGGTCGGTTTCGCCGTCGTTCTGTTCGGTGATGTTCACCCGCTTTTTGTCAACTCTGATTTGCTCGCAGAGATAGTAAAGCCCTTTGTAGTCGCCGTTCACAACGAGTTCTATAGGGTGCATGGTCGGCGTCCAGTCGAGTTTCAGAAGGCGGGAGAGCATAAATCCCACGTTGTCGGCGGCGAAGTTCACGTCGCGCACGTTTGCCAGCAACACGAAGTGCTTGCTTTTGTTCATCCCGAGCAAAGGCGCTTTTTCGCCAAGTTTTATTCGGTAAGGTTTTTTGTCGAATAGTCGCGAAGCGTTGCCGCGTTCACGGATTTTCACGGCTAATTGACTGTCGGCCGTCCCGATGCTCTCAATGCCGTCAATTCCTTTAGCATCAAGATAATACGTTGCGCTGACATATTCTTCTTTTGATGTGATGGGTGCGTTCCCGACGGTGTTGACGAAAAGCATGGGAAGCGTTCCCGAGGCATAGTCTTCGGGATTGTGAATGTCGGCAGGCGGGGTCGGTTCGGGCGGGTCGGGAACGACAGGCGGGTCAATGTGTGAGCAGGCGGCAAATAATATCGTCAGAACGACGGTGGTGGCTTTCAAATGTCGGGTGTTCATAATGTTTCAATTTTTAATCTTTCAACTTTCAACTCTCAACTTTATGGTGTAAGCTTAGCGGCGACGGGCTGGAAAGTCGTCGCGCTACAAGGGTTAATATGTTGGTGGTTAATGGTTTACATCTTGGCGTCTGTTGCGTGTCTTGGAGTCATGACTGGCGCAGATTTCGCAGTTGTGGTGGTTCGGTTTTGTCGAAAGAATATGCCGGCCGGAGAGGTTGCCTATTGCGGTTCGATTTAAGAATTACGGCAACATGCCGACCGGCATACGGCAGGTTTCGGAGGAAAGATTACATCATCAGGTTAAGGGAGTTTTTATTTTGCGTGTTGGGTGATTTTAAGTTTTGAGTAAACACTGATGGTTGTGTGCTAGTGGATTGAATAGAATGTGAAATTTACGTGGTCAGTGCATCCATGAACTCCGTGAAGCATAGAATTGCTAAACGTGTAATTCCCTGTCCATGCTGTAAATACAGTGTCAACGTGAGGGTCGTTGATTGTTCGATGTCCCACATTACAATGTAATTTTCTTACTATATCGCCGGAGGGGTAGTATGTTGTAATCGTATAGCCATCAGCTACATACGCGTGGCCAATATTAACTCCGTTGTTGGAGTTGACAATGACTATGCCGTTAGTGTAATCTTTTAGTGTTGGGATTACTTGGCTGGCAGAAGTTGATACGGATTTTCCGTAATATGTAAAAAAACGGTCTATGGCATCGGAAGCGTATGCATAACTTACCGTAGCGGTATAATTCATGCCAATTTCGTTTCCAATCTCTCTCAAAACGTGGGCAAGAGTGTCCACGTATGCTTGTCGTTCGTTATAATCTTTCACATATCCGCGCCAAATTGTGTGGAAGTTGTCCCATGGAATGTGGTATCCATTCAGATAATTGATGTGACGAGTGACAGTCATTGCTTGCATCGTTGCTAAAGCAACACACCCAACAGGACAGGTGTCAAGACCATTGTTGACGATTGGACAATGAATGTTTAACGGCCATCCTTGCCACCAGATGTCGTGCAGTTTGTTGGCAATTTGTTCGGTTGTGATATGACCTCCTGGAATGGGCTCTTTCCATTCGAGAGAGTCACCCAATCCGGCGCAAAGTATTTCACGAATAGGCTCATTGTCGTAGGTTGGATTCTCAAATATGTTAATGAGCGACATTCCGTTGTAGTCGAGTTCTGCTCTGATGGGATAAACTTTCCTGTTTGCCGCAATGACAAGGGGGTGTGGAATATTTTTGACAAAATAGAACAGAGTGTCGGCATTGCCACCCGAACGAGATTGAGGTTTGCCGGTTTCGGATGTGATTACCTCAATCTCGTAAGATTCTCCCGACCGTGATCGGGTTGGGTTTTGTTGGTCGGCGATGGCGATGACTTCTTCGATTGTGCGAATGTTATTCGTGGCTTTAGCTGTGGTGACATTAGGCTCATCTGGCACAATGTCATCATTTTGACAGGAATAAGCGATTACAATCGCCAATATTAATAGAGGAAATAATAGTAACTTTTTCATATAAAAAAATACGTTTATAATTGTGGGTTTATAATTTTGAACTTTTGCTAATAATGGTTGCTTT
>CADBML010000099.1 GCA_902795825.1 uncultured Bacteroidales bacterium | reverse complement strand
GATTTCGATGAGCGTGCCGTCAGAAAATCGAGAATCTGCCCCATGAGCAAATCGCGGTCGTTCTGGCCGTCGATAGTCTCGAATGGAACGCCGGAAATGAATGTGCGGTACGTACCCTTATCGACGGCTATCGCAGCGGCGTAATTATTTTCGGAATAACGAATTATGGGAGCCGACGTCTTTTCGTCAACCCCATAAAGGCAGTCGGGCGATTCGACAGCATAGCAATATTCGCCGTACGTGTTTACATATTTCATACATTCGCGTTTGAATTGCGGATAGCGGCTCTGAACCACTTCAAGTCCGCCCTTCGAGGCGGCGCGGCCTGTACGGAAAGCATAGCCGAGCACATTCTTCGCGAATGAACGGTCGTCGCCTGTGGCTCGGGGATTATCCCACAAGTCGGCACCAACGTAAGAGCCTGTAACGATGACGTTGACTCCCCGACGTGTGTCGGCGGTAATGCGGCTGCGGAGTTTCGCGGGATAAATTTGGAATTTCGCCCCGTATGCGCCGCGACCTTCTATGGTAGTGCGCTGTTTGCCGAGAATAAGGTCAACCACAGCATATTTGGCATCTGCGGAGGAGCAGTATGCGTCGAGGCTCGACGAGACGAACGAATAGCCTGCCGCGGCAATCGATCGGCCGTGAACGGCGGGGAAGTCGAATGTGTTGCCGGCGATGACTTTCGTCTCAAAGTCGGCACGCGAAGCGCCGAAACCGGGGTCGTCATCGTCGGTCCACGGCAAGTTACGCCGATATTCGTATTGAGCGCCGGAAAAGAGAATGTCGTTAATATAAGGCACACCGTTGTCGTTGGCCGAAAGGAATCCCGCCATCTTGCCATCGTCGAAAGAGTCGGGCGCTGAAAGACGTGTAAAACCGTTGACAATCATCACAGTGCCTTTGCTGTTGTTGCGGTGGCATAGCGCGAGCGTTTCCGAGGGGAAACTCACGCCTCCGTCGTTGGCGGCGATTATCCTGTAAGAATGTATTTCCTCATCGGCCACTGCCACATCGTAGTGAGTGTCGGCGGTGACGGCAAGGCGTTGGAATCCTCCGTCGCCGACACGCTCTTCAATAATGTATTTGTCGGGAACGGCCGTAGGCTCAAGGTCGTCGTCGGTGGCTTGCCACGAAAGGGTGTAGCCGCCGTTTTGCTCTTTGATTGCAAAACTGTTGATGGGCAGAGGCTGCACCACATAGTCGCGTTTGTCGCGGGCGGCGAGGAATTGAAGTATTCCCTTATAGATGGCGCGGCTCACAGTGAAACGGAATGCCGGATTCAAGCCGTAGGTCATGTCGGCATAGTTCTGATGCGAAAGAAGTTCGAGCAAGATTGCCGGCACTTCGGGCACACGGGCCTCGAAATACGACTTGTCCCAAAGTCCGCGGCGCGTCCAGTTTGGCTCATATTTGGCGCGGACATCTTTGCAAATGCTCGTAAGGATGCGGTCCATCAGGTCGCGCGAGGCCATGCGGTCGGTGCCGTTGACATAGCGGCCCGCGCCGTTGGAATAATAAATGCCAAGGCTACCGACTATGGTGGTGTCTGGTGTAAGGCCGGCATCGGTGTGGAATGCCATCGACATATCAATGGGGATTCCAAGCCCTTTGTTTTTGGGCAATATCGAGCTGCCGCCGGCGAGGTAGTTCACCCAGATGCCGCGGCATTTGTAGTCGTCCGAATAGTCGTTGACGTTTTTCGACGGCGTATAGACTGAGTCGGGAACGCCGGCCCATTGCAACCAATAGCGAGCGCCCTCGACAAACCGCGGGTAACGGCTCTCGACAGGCTGATAGTCGATGCCTTCGCCTGATTTTTCCACCTTTCGGAGCACGTTGCCCATGCCTCCGCCAATCTTCACGGCATCAGCGGTGACAACCGTACCCGAGTCATCTGAAACGCCCACAAGCTCCACAGCCGGGCGTTCTCCCCTACCCTTGTCGAACGTGAAATGCCCCAGATAAATCCATGTGCCGCCGCCCATTCGCTGGTTGACGCGATACGAGGTGGTGCCTTCGAGGCTGTTGATGCGGTAAAGCGCATCGGTAGCACTGTTGGGCAACGTGGCATACGAGACATAAACGGCATAGCGACCTCGTTTTGGCATATCCGCAGTCCATGACGCCACTGGGGCTTTCGCCTCGTCGGATGCCGTTTTTGCCATCCTGACCGTTCCGTCGGCAAAAGGATTGTCGCCCGTTTGAAGTTTCAGCCGCTTGTAAGCGAAGCCTTTCACTCCGGCATCTTCCCATTTGTGGCCTTTCGATGTTTCATGATAGCCGGCTTGGGCATAGCCTCCGTCGGCATCGACAATAATCTCTTCAGCATTGGTGTCGCGCTCGCGGGGAGTCATCACATAAGCGCCGGCATTTTCGAGCATCGGCATAAGGAACGGCACGACATAACTCTGTGTGTATAGGTCCTCCACTGTGGTCATCAGCCGCGCGCGCTGCCATTCCCAGCGGTTAAGCGTAGGCTCGTAGTACCAGCCGTGGCTCTGCCACATGGCGATGTTACGTCCGTCAAGCCCTTTCGGAGCTTTCGGCGCGTCGAGGCGAGTGATGAATTGCTTATGCTCTTTAGGCCCGACGATATGGTAGCCCGACGATGTGCAGTATTTATCGATCGGGATATCGTCGATTTTGATGTCGATTGCATAGCCCGCGCATCGGGCAGGAAGCACTGACGAAATAGTGTCGGCGAGGCGGGAAGCGTCGGCCTTCGTGAGGGGCCAATGACCCAGAGCTTCGTTGCAACGCACTTCGGCTGTCTTCCGCGAATCGTTGACAACCACCTTATTAACTTTAACAACAGCACCGGAATAGTTTGCCGGCTTCAAGGCGTTGATGGCAGCGGCAACGGCTTTTTCATTGACCGCCGGAGCTTTCGCCGCCGACGCGGAAGCAGCATACGCCGACGCAACGCCACACGCCATAAAAATGACGGCGGCAAGGGCTATTCTATATATTTTCAGCATATTATTCGGTCGAAATTTAAGGCGTCAGCGAGAGGTCTGACTAAACTCTACAAAGTTACGAAAAATTTTTGATAAAGTTTATAGTTTATAGTTGAAAGTTTAAAAAGGAGCGAAAAGGGTATGCGACAAAAGCGAAAGTGTCCCATAGGGCGGGACACCAAAAAAGCAAATTAGAAGCCTGTTTATCAAATGTTTTCGGACGACTCGGACAAATCGGATTACTCAGACTCTTCAACTCCTCAAACTCTTTAGAAAAACGCACAAATTGTCATAAATTTTCCATGTAATATTGGGCAAATGCCTTTGGGGGGTCGACTGCTTCTGGAAAGGCGGTCGTGCCACTGTCGTGCCAGTGCGTTTGGCACGATTTGGCACGGCAAATCATGGGCTACGAGGCGTGAGGTCGGGATTTTGGGCGAATCGTGCCAAAAATCCAAATACCCATTTTAGTTTGGCACGATATTTTGGCAAAAAATTGATTGCCCGGCGGATGCCGAGCAATCAACAAAACTGTGCACTATGCATTATGCATTCTATAATTATCTAACGAAGACTTTTGCGGTTGAGCCGTCGGTGTAGCGGACGATGCTGACTTGGCCTCGCTCGGGATTGTCGAAGCGAACGCCATGCAAGTTGTAATAGCCTTCGACGGTTTTTGCTTTTGCATCGGCCTCAACGCCTTCAACGCCGCCCAAATCCTGAATGTCGAAATCTTTCCAGACAGCGGCTTCTTTATACTTGTCAATAGCCTCGTGCCAAACATAT
>CADBML010000098.1 GCA_902795825.1 uncultured Bacteroidales bacterium | reverse complement strand
TGTGAATCTGCAAACTTAATAAATGTCACTTTTATGCCGCGAAATTTTGACGGCTCACAAAAAAACACTAACTTTGCGTGCTTAAATGTCGGGAAAATGCCATACATATAGTGACATTTCGCCGATGATTGCAAAGAAAATAGAAAATAAAACATTATAAAATGGCAACATTAGGTAAAATCAGAAAACAATCTGTATTATTGCTCATCGTCATCGGTGTGGCTCTTCTGGCCTTCATCATTGGCGACTTCTTCAACTCCAGCCGCAACATTTTCGGCCCCGGCAGCTCGGTGGCAAATGTTGGCAGCGAAAGCGTTGATATTCAAGAATTCCAACGTCGCGTTGACCAGTTCAACCAGCAGATGCAGCAGTCTAATTCGAAAGAAGACCCCGCCGTCATCCAGAACTATGTGCTCAACTCGATGATTAGCGAAACCGTAATCAACAAAATGCTCGACGACCTCGGAATAGTGGTCACCGACGACGAACTCACCGAAAAGATGATCGGCTCTAATCCCGACCCGTCGATGATTAAGCTCGCGCAGCAAATGGGGCTTCAAAATCCCAAGCAACTCCATGACCTCATCTTCAACCCGCAGACCAACGCCGTCGATCCCGCACAAATCGAACAGCTTAAAGCCATGTGGCTTGAACAGGAAAAGGCACTCACAGAGCAGCTCCGTCAGCAGAAACTCAACTACTTGCTCGCCGACCTCGTCGTGGCCAACAATGTTGATGCCAAACAGCTCTACGACGAAGGCGTCACAACACGCCACCTCTCATTCGTAAAACAGGATCTTAATTCCATCCCCGACGATCAGGTGGAAATAACCGACGCCGACATCAAAGCCGAATGGGAAAAGAACAAACAATTATTCTTCAACGAAGAAGAATATAGCGACATCAGCTACATCGCCCGCGACATCGTTCCCTCCGAGGCCGACCTCAACGCCGCCGAAAAGGTTGCAGAGAAAGCTCTTGCTGACCTGCGCACTTCGGAAGGCGTGGAAGCCCTCAATAACAACTTCAATTTTGACGTGAAGCGTCAGCAACTTCCCGCTGAAAGCGTCACCGATCCGCAGACCAAGCAGTTCATCACCACCGCCGCCGTCGGAGCTGCCGAGCAAACCGCTTTCAACGCCAACACCTACACCATTGTCAAGCTCATCGGCACCACCGTCGAAACTGACTCAGTCAATGCCACAACTCTCGCATTCTCTGGAAAAGCCGCCGTGCTCGACTCAATCACAGCGCTCCTCAATGCCGGTAAGCCTCTCGCCGATGTGGCAAAAGCCGAAGGCGTGCAGGCCAGCCAAGACTCAACATGGTTCTCGTTTATCCGCGACAAACAGACACCAGCTGAAGTCAAGAAACTCATCACAAGCGCCGCTCCCGGACGATTCTTCCGCACCGACACAGTGTCGCCCAATGCCGAAGGTGTGATTTCAACCACACTCGTGCGCGTGAATCAGAAGAAAGCGCCCAAAACCGTTTACGACTTCGCCGAATGTATTTACCGCGTTGAACCTTCCGACAAGACTGTCAACGACCTTCGCAACGACCTTCAGAAATTCCTCGCCGTCAACACCCGCGCCGAGAATCTCACCACCGAAGCAGCCGCAAAAGCTGGATATATGCTCCAGACCGGCACAGTCAGCCCCTCATCAGTGCAAGTAGGCGAAGTGCCTTACTCGCGTGAAGCCGTCAAATGGGTTATGGACAACAAGAAAGGCGATGTCTCTCCCATCTTCGAAAACGAAGGCAACGAAGTGATGCTCGTGGTGGCCATCAACGACAAAGTGAAAGAAGGATATGTCCCCTACACCAACCAAGCCGTAAAGGAAGCCATCAAGCAGACTCTTCTTCCTCAGAAGAAAGCCGACAAACTTATTGCCGGCTATAAAGCCAAAGGTGCTAAGACCATCGAGGACTACGCCCGCTTGATGAATACAGCCATCGACGACACCACCGCAACAGTGTCATTCGGTCAACCCTTCGTTCCCGGTATCGGTCTTGGCGTCTCAAAGCTTATCGCAGAGGCATCTGTTGCTAAAATTGGTGAACTCAACGGCCCTACAGCCACATCCAACGCAGTTGTCGTCTATAAAGTCACCAGAGAGGAAAAAGTCGATGCTAACGCCCGTCCGTTCGATGCCAAGGAATATGCAGCTATCTATCAGAACACCCTCTTCGGACAGGTGACACGCAATCTGATGAGCATCCTCTTGAAAGAAAACAAGGTGAAGAACAACCTCCTCAAGTTCTACACGAAATAATAACCATGCATTGTTTGAGTGGTATGCCGTCTTGAATTTTCCGAAAGGCATTTTAGACAACTCCACTTAATATGTAAGGCTGTCGGAAACGTCTCCGGCAGCCTTACGTATTTTTGTGTTGAACTAGACAGCATTTCAGGTCGCTATTACGCCGATTTTTGCGCCGATTTTTGTCCTGTGACACAGAAAAAGCCCCAAAATGTTTGGTAATTCAGGAAAAAAGGCTAACTTTGCAGTCGCAATGGGGTATTAGCTCATCCGGCTAGAGCGCGACACTGGCAGTGTCGAGGTGAGCGGTTCGAGTCCGCTATACTCCACTTTTTTAATCAGCGCCTTTAGACGGGCGCTTTTTTTTTGCGCTACGAAAAACGGGTCGGATAAAGGCGCTTTCAGCTTATCCATCAATTGAGATACAAACGGGATTAACGTGAGTTCGGCGTAAGTCCTCGGGGAATTTAAATACAATCCTCCTCCTAGCAGTGGAGATACCCGACAGGGCGGAGGGGTAGAAAAGCAAACGCACAACCCCTCAGTCACTTGTACTTCGTACTGTGACAGGTTTTGTGATTACACGCTTTTCGGCATCGCCTCGGCAGGGTTCTACCCCTCCGTCTGCTCGCTTCGCTCGCATCCACCTCCCCTGCTAGGGGAGGATTTTCGCAAGATTGACATTCTGCTCTCGTCTCGCTCGATTTGCCCCTGCTAAGGGAGTTTTTTGTTTTACTCTCCTGCGTCTTAAAACTTACTCGCATTGAGCTGGATCTGTGGCTTGCAAAAAGAGGATGCCCGGCAGGGTTCTTCCCCTCCGTCTGCTCGCTTCGCTCGCATCCACCTCCCCTGCTAGGGGAGGATTTTCGCAAGATTGACATTCTGCTATCGTCTCGCTCGATTTGCCCCTGCTAAGGGAGGATTATCAATTGCACAAAATTACATCTGCAACCGTTTTCGCGCCTTTGGCGCACTTGTGTGTTGTGCTAATTTTATACCGAACTCGCGTTAGTTTACGTCGTTTTAATCGAATTTGCTTTCACAACTCACAGAGAATGCCCCCATTGATGCGGCATAAATCGGAAATAAAACCACTCTTATCTTTGGGCGACACAATAAGACTCTTTTTATCTGCAAAACGTATGCGTATTCGGTCTAACGATGTGGCTGGTGCCGATTCGATCGATTTCGTTTGTGATATTATTGTGATGTCGCCGATATTGAACGGGCCAAACTTAATGAAACCAGAATAGGCATATAAGCGGGTATCATCGACAACATAGTACGTGCCGAATATAAACCACGCCGACATCGTAACGGTTAACAAAGCGATAGCGAATGAAAGCCATGAGAAGGCAAAAACGAAAATTGGCGCAAAGGAAAGGAACAAAAGTCCGAAGACCAAAATCACGAGCCATGCGTCAATCTTTGACTTATAGCGCTTTCTGTTATTTCCCCACTCAAAAGATTTCAAAACAAATGGGCGTAAAAATTAAAAAACCTTAGGGAAACAATAGAAAAGCCTCCCAATAAACCCGCTTAATTATCCCCAATGTTTTTATCGGGAGCAGTCGGGGGGTCGCCAGCGGGAGCGACGAGTTTTTTTTCGAAGGTGATGGCTATGGCGGTGTAGATGCCGAGGACGATGAGAAGGAGGGTCTGAGTGCCAAGCACAATGTTGGCGAAAACGCCCGTTCCCTCATGCATTCCATAAATACCCATGGCGAGAATCACCGCCCACTGCCACGGACCGATGCCACCGTTGGCGGGCACGCCCATGGCGATTGAGGAGCACACAAACACCACAAAGGCAGTGACTACGCCCGAAGGACAGGCGAAATTGAAAATCTCGCCGCTGTCGGTCACGAACGAGGTGGCGAAGAAAGCCACATAGAGTTGGGTGAAGTAGCATCCCCAGATGGCGACAGTAAGTCCGAGCCATTTCCATTTGCCTTTCATGCGGCCAATGGCTGCAAATCCGTCCCAAAGGCCTTTAACCGTTTCGCGAATTTTCGTCACGAATTTGTTTTTGCTCTTGCCTGCAAAAAGCCACACGATCAGCCCCACGAACACGGCGAAGCCAATCCACAGCCATGGCGACGAAAGGATGCCGACGAATGAATCGTAAGCATTGACATTGACGAGATACTGTTTGATGGCTCCAAAAGCGAGGAAAAGGGCGAGAATCAGCAGGACAAGCACTGTGGCAGTGTCGGCCAGGCGGTCGGCAACCATTGAGCCGAACACGTTGGAAAAGGGCTTCTTGCTCCGATTGGCGATATATCCGCAGCGCCACACTTCGCCGAGGCGGGGGAACACGAGGTTGATGGCGTAGGTGCCGAAAATACTGTTGACAAGCGACGACATCGGCACGTTCACATCGATTTCGCGAAGCTGAATCCGCCAACGCATGGCGCGGAAAAAGTGGGAGAAAATGCTAATAAACATAGCCAAGGCTATCCACCACATATTATATGTGCGCAACCCTTCGACAATGTCGCTCCATTTCATGTTGGAGCTCGTGAAGAGGTAGTAACACAGCCCTATGCTTATCGCAAGCGGAAGTCCGTACTTTACGACTGCTTTAATTGCTTTTTTGATGCCCATTTCCCTGTCGCGTTAGAGTTTCTTGGCGATGGCTTCGCTTTCGGCCTCGTAGCCCGGCTTGCGGAGCAAGGCGAACATATTGCGCTTGTAGTCTTCGACTCCAGGTTGGTTGAACGGATTGACGCCGAGCATATACCCGCTGATGCCGCAACCTTTCTCAAAGAAGTAGAGAAGTGCGCCGAGGTTGTATTCGTCGATTTTGGGGAGTGATATTTTCAGGTTGGGCACGCCGCCGTCGATGTGAGCGATGCGTGTGCCGAGTTCGGCCATCTTGTTAACCTCATCGATGCGACGACTGGCGATATAGTTAAGTCCGTCGAGGTTGGCCTCGTCGGAGGGGATGCTGAGCGAGTGGCGCTGCTCTTCGACAGTGATGACGGTTTCGAAAATAGAGCGTTCGCCGTCTTGAATCCATTGTCCCATTGAGTGGAGGTCGGTGGAGTTATCGACCGAAGCGGGGAAAATGCCTTTGTGCTCCTTGCCTTCGCTTTCGCCGTAGAGTTGTTTCCACCATTCGGCGAGGAAGTGAAGCTTGGGGTTGTAATTGACGAGGATTTCGATTTTCTTGCCACTACGATAGAGGGCGTTGCGGGCTTTGGCGTAAGTGAGAGCCGCGTTTTCGTCGGAGTCGGCTGAAGTTTTGGCCGCCATGACTGACGCGCCTTTGAGCAGAGCGCGGATGTCGAATCCGGCCACTGCGATAGGGAGCAGACCCACGGGGCTGAGCACGGAAAAACGTCCGCCCACGTTGTCGGCGATGACGAAAGTGCGGTAACCTTCCTCGGTGGCGAGTTGTCGTAGGGCGCCGCGGCGGGCGTCGGTAATAGCCACGATGAGGTTGGCGGCTTCTTTCTTGCCCACATTGGCCTCGAGCTGGGCTTTGAGGAGGCGGAAAGCGATGGCGGGCTCAGTGGTGGTGCCTGACTTTGAGATGACGATAATGCCGAAGCGTGAGTCGGCGAGCAGTTCCTGCAATTCAAAGAGGTAGTCTTCGCTGATGTTCTGCCCCGCAAATAGGATTCGAGGAGCTTTCGAAGGCTTGAAGGCGGCAAAAGAGTCGCTTAGGGCTTCCACTACGGCTTTTGCGCCGAGATAGCTGCCGCCGATACCAATGCAAACCACAAATTCGCAGCCTTCGAAAACGCGGGTGGCGTTCTCGATTTCGGCAAGGTCGGCATCGGAGTATTCGTTGGGGAGATTGAGCCAGCCGAGGAAGTCGTTGCCGGCTCCCGACTGCGATTGTAGAGTGGCGAGAGCCTCGGCTCCGTCGGCGTTGATTTTCGATGAGAACCCTTCGGGCAGGGCGTTAATTGTATCTATCTTGATTTCTGACATGGCGTTTATGAAATAAAATTATGAGTTTATACGAATTTTTCGCCGAGAGTTCGGAACGTTTTCTGCGGTGAGCACCGACGGTAGAGCACGTCATAGACGGCGCTGAGGATGGGCATGTCCACCTCGTATTTTTGGTTAATTTCCATCATGCACTTAGTGCCGTAGTAGCCTTCCGCCACCATTTCCATTTCCATCATGGCGGCTTTCACGGAATAGCCGTTACCAATCATGGCTCCGAAGTTGTGGTTGCGCGAGAAGCGGGAATATGAAGTCACGAGCAAGTCGCCGAGATAAACGGAATCGCAAATTTGGCGCTTACCGGGGCAAGCGTCGTCGATAAAGCGGTCCATCTCGCGGATAGAGTTCGACATGAGCATGGCGAGATAGTTGTCGCCGTTTTTCAGTCCGTGGACTATACCGGCGGCGATGGCATAGACGTTTTTGAGCACGGATGCGTACTCGATGCCGCTGACGTCGCGGGATGTGAAAGTGGTGATGCGTTTGCCCGCCATTCTCTCGGCGAGGGCCTCGGCATTGCGCATTTTGCGGCAAGCAACGGTAAGGAACGACTGCCGGTCGAGAGCGACCTCCTCGGCATGGCACGGGCCGGAAATGACGAGCATTCGGTCGGGGTCGATGCCATAACGGTCAACCATGTAATCAGAGATAATCTGGTTCTCGTCGGGGACGATACCCTTCACGGCCGATACGATATACTTTTCGGAAATATCGACGGCGATTTTGGCGAGGTGGCTTTTGAGATATGGCGAAGGCATCACCATGAGGAGCGTGTCGGCGATGGTGCACGCCTCGTTGATATCAGCGGTGAAGTAAATGCGGTCGATATCAAATTCAACATCGCTTAGGTAGGCGGGATTATGTCGCAGACGGCGGAAATCCTCTATGCGGTCGGGGCGGCGCATATACCATATAATGTTCTTGCAGTTGGTGAGCAAGATTTTGGCAAGAGCTGTGGCCCAGCTGCCGCCTCCCATGACGGCGATTTTTCCGGGGAATGCGTTTTCCGCCTTATCTTCCTGCTTTTTCGATCCAAGAATTGACATCTTCAATCGTGGGGTTTTGTAGTTCTAACTTAAATTTCTTGTTAATACCGCAAAGCTCTTGATGGAGCTTTCCGGCCGATGGGGTGGATGCCAATGCCTCGACAGTGAGCACTCCTGCTTTCTGCAGGGGAGCCACCCACTGCTGCGGCACTCCGATGGCGGTGTAAGCCTCTTCGCGGTCGCGCCGCTCGGTTTTTTCGGGGCGCATCTGCGGGAAGAGGAGCACTTCCTGAATGGTGGTCTGGCCTGTCATAAGCATCGCGAGGCGGTCCATGCCGATGCCCATGCCAGAAGTGGGGGGCATGCCGTATTCGAGGGCGCGGACAAAGTCTTTGTCGATAATCATGGCTTCGTCGTCGCCTTTTTCGCCGAGGCGCATTTGCTCGACGAAGCGTTCGTATTGGTCGATGGGGTCGTTAAGCTCGGAATACGCATTGGCGAGTTCCTTGCCATTGACCATCAGTTCGAACCGTTCCGTAAGTTCGGGGTTGTCACGGTGGCGCTTGCAGAGAGGCGACATTTCGATGGGATAGTCGGTAATAAATGTGGGCTGGATATAATTGCCCTCGCATTTGTCGCCGAAGATTTCATCGATAAGTTTGCCCTTACCCATGGTGTCGTCCACTTCGATTCCGAGCGAGCGCGCGGTCTGGCGGAGCTGCTCTTCGTCCATGCCGGTTATGTCGATGCCTGTAAACTCCTTGATAGAGTCAATCATGGTGATGCGCTTGAAAGGAGCTTTGAAACTGATGGTTTTGCCATCGACCACCACTTCGGTTGTGCCATTGACGTCGAGGGCGATTTTTTCGAGTAGGCGTTCGGTGAACGACATCATCCAATTGTAGTCCTTGTAGGAAACGTAGATTTCCATACAGGTGAATTCGGGATTGTGGGTGCGGTCCATCCCTTCGTTGCGGAAGTTCTTCGAGAACTCATAGACGCCTTCGAAACCGCCCACAATCAGGCGTTTCAGATAAAGTTCGTCGGCTATGCGGAGATAGAGGGGGATGTCGAGGGCATTATGGTGGGTGATGAACGGACGCGCCGACGCTCCTCCTGGGATTGACTGTAGGATGGGCGTTTCGACCTCGACATAGCCGTGGTCGTTGAAAAATTGGCGCATTGAGTTGAACACTTTGGTGCGTTTGAGGAATATATCCTTCACACCCTTATTGACAACTAAATCCACATAGCGCTGGCGATAGCGGAGTTCGGGGTCGTCGAAAGCGTCGTAAGTGACGCCGTCCTTCACCTTCACAATCGGAAGCGGGCGTATTGACTTGGAAAGCACCGTCAACTCTTCGGCGTGGACCGTTATCTCGCCCATTTGGGTGCGGAAGACGTAGCCTTTGATTCCCACGAAGTCGCCGATGTCGAGCAGGCGTTTGAACACGGTGTTGTACAACTCCTTATCCTCTCCCGGGCAGATGTCGTCGCGCGAGATATACACTTGGATCCGGCCTGTGGAGTCCTGAAGTTCCATAAACGAGGCCTTGCCCATAATGCGGCGGCTCATAATGCGTCCAGCCACACTGACGGCACGCCGCGGCGCGTCGTCGTCGAAGGTGGCGAGGATTTCGTCGGCGTGGCCTGTGACCACGTACTCTGCGGCGGGATACGGATTTATGCCCATTTGCCGCAATGCGTCAAGGCTGTTGCGCCTCACAATTTCTTGTTCACTGAGTTCTAATATGTTCATATATGTCGTTTGTTTTTGTTCTGCAAAAGGACGGCCGTTTCTCGCACGACCGTCAAGAGTCGTTTTTTTCCTTATCGTTGAGGTAGCCGATATAGACGAGAAGAAGTCCGATGATTATAACAAGCACCGACGACGACACAACGCTTTTGGTGATTCGGAGGTCGAACATCGGAAGGAGCGCCAACAAGAGGAAAATGACGCCTGCAATCAGAAATATGTAACCTAATATTTTCATGAGTTGGATTTTTGACGTGTCACATAGTGTTTCCCAAGGCAGAGAGGAGGCTCCAAGCGATGGCCATATAAATAACCATGCCTATCAGGTCGTTGGTGACGGTTATGAAGGGGCCAGTGGCGAGCGCTGGGTCGATGTTTAGCTTTTTCAGCATAAGCGGCACAAAAGTGCCGAAAATCGAGGCGAAGATTATCACCGCGAAAAGCGACAGCGACACAGCCCACGTGACCGTCGATTGCGACGAACCGAGGGCGAAATAGTTGTACAATAAAACGAGAAGCGATATTATAGTGGCGTTGATGAGGCCGACACCCAGCTCTTTCAGGAGTTGGCGTGAGGAGTCGCGTATGTCGAGAGAACCGTTGGCAAGACCTTGCACGACGATAGCCGAAGACTGAATGCCCACGTTGCCGCCCGTTGCCGCGATGAGAGGAATAAAGAGAGCAATGGCGGGGTTGGCTGCAAGCCCCGACTCCCACTGGCCGAGGACTATTGACGTGCCTATGCCGCCAATCATGCCGATGAGCAACCACGGCAGGCGGGCTTTGGTCTGGGCGACGATGGTGTCGTCCGACTCCACGTCGGTGGAGATACCCGATGCCAACTGGTAGTCGTGTTCTGACTGTTCGCGGCGTTCGTCGGCGATGTCGTCGTGGGTGATTTCTCCCACAAGGCGTCCGATTGGATCAACAACGGGGACAGTGGTCAGGTCGTATTTCTCGAAAGCGATCACCACGTCCTCCACTGGCGTATCCACTTTGACGAAAAACGGCTCCGTCTCCATCACTTTCTTGATTTTCGACACCGACGGGTTGGTAATCATTTTGGAGAGAGGGAAAATTCCTGTCAGGCGGTTCTCGTCATCGACGACATACACGTTGTAGATGTCGTCCATATCCTCCTCCTCGGCTTGCTGACGCATCTGCTTCAGACATTCGGGCATCGAAATGTTCTCGTTGACCACGATCATTTCCTTTTTCATCACGCCGCCGGCGGTGTCCTCATCGTAGTGCATAAGCTCGATGATGTTGCTCGCCTGCTCCACGTCATCGATTTCGGAAATGACCTTCTCACGGTCCTCTTTGTCGAGTTCTTGAATCACGTCGGTGGCATCGTCGGTGTCGAGCTGCTCGATGACGTCGGCAATTTCGTCGGGATGCAGATGCGAAAGGAGTTTCTTGCGGTCGTCCTCGTCAAGTTCCATCACCACTTCCGCCGCCGTCTCGTCGTCGAGCAGGCGGTAGAGAAATTCCGCCTCGTTGAGGTCGAGATCCTGATAAAGCTCGGCTATATCGGCGGGGTGCATGGTAGAAAGCTCTACCCGGGCGGCATCGACATCCTTGTTGCCGATTATGTCGCGGATTTCATCCAGATATTCGGGCGTGTATTCTTTCATTCTACCTTTGGGATTGACGCGATTCTACTATTATGTTGGTCAGACGTACGAAATCCGCCACCGATAGCTGCTCGGGACGGCGGGTGAAGAGGGGGTCGTCGGCCACGACGGTGGAGCCTACCATGCCGGCGAGAGAGCGGCGCAGCATCTTGCGGCGCTGTCCGAACGAGGTTTTCACCACCGTGCGGAATGTGGACCAGTCACATCCCAAGTCGGTCACGGAGTTGCGTGTCAGACGCACTACCCCCGACTTGACTTTTGGCGGCGGATTGAACACGTTCTCATCGACGGTGAAAAGATACTCGACATCAAACCATGCCTGAAGAAGCACTGAGAGAATGCCTCTCACCTTGCCGCCGGGAGCCGCGGCTATCCGCTCCGCCACTTCCTTCTGCAACATCCCGGCGCAGCCCACAACACTGTCCTTGTAGTCGAGCAGCTTGAAGAATATCTGCGATGAGATATTGTAGGGATAATTACCTATGACACAAAATTTCCTGTCGCCGTAGAGCGCTGTCAAGTCGATTTTCAGGAAGTCGTCGGCGATGATGCGGCCTTCAAGCTCCGTGAAGTTCGCCTTCAAGTAGTCGATGCTTTCGCTGTCTATCTCCACTACGGTCAGGTCGTGGCCGCGGTCGAGCAACGGACGAGTCAACACCCCCATGCCGGGACCCACCTCAAGAAGCGGCTCTCCCAGCCAGCCGTCGACTGTCGCGGCAATGCGCTCGGCAACAGTCAAGTCAGTCAGAAAATGCTGACCCAGCGACTTTTTTGGGCGTACTTTCGGTGTCATAGGATTATATGTGACGATTCAACCTGCAAAGTTAGTAAAATTTCCTCAAAATTCAAAGTGATTGATTGCTTTATGGAAAGCTTAAAGCTTAATGCCTAATCTACAATGCATAATGCATAATGCACGATGCATAATTAGGAAATAGGAACCCGCGAAGCGGCTCGGGGCGATGCCGAAGCGGGAGTTGCCTGAAAGGCAGCCCGCGGTGGCGAAGCCATCGGCACTCGACCCAATTAGGAATGAGGAATTGCGGAGAAATCGACGAAGTTTTGAAGCTGACGTCGCGGCTTTTTTTGTTAATTCGGTGACACGGTTTTATGCAAGTAATCAGATAGTTTCTGACAATTTGCGTCGATAATAATACCCTGTGCGTTTGTGTAGTGCGAGGCTTTGCCTCGCAAAAATATCCTGCGATTCACCGCCGTAATTACGCAGAAAAAAAGCAAGCCCCATGTCCAACTATCTCGTTGCAAACATGGGACTTGCCTTAACTATCTTTTCTTGTCTTTCTTTCGCTGGGGCGATTAGCGGACTACGACTTTGGATGTGCGGACTGAGCCGTCGCTCATCGTCGCTACGCGGATGGCGATCTGTCCGGCGGCGGGCTGCTCGATGCGCACGCCCTGCAGATTGTAATAAACGTGGCTGGTCTCGACGGCATCGTTTCCGACGGTTTCAACGCCCGTCGAGGGCATACCATAGCGGTAGATGCTGACGAGCTTGCCGCTGACGTTCTGGTAGATGGTGGCGTAGGTGCCGTCGTCGCTGACGCGGGCAGTAATCGACTGGTATTTGAGCGCGCCGTCGGTGACGGTCTCGGCGCGTTCGGCGAGCACTTCGTCGTTGCCAAGTTCGTGGATGGTGTAGCCGTCGCCGTAGTTGCTCGCTCCCGAAGGCTCGATGAGATATGTTTTGCTCCCGAGCGTGAACACGTCG
>CADBML010000097.1 GCA_902795825.1 uncultured Bacteroidales bacterium | reverse complement strand
GTTCGTGTAGTGCGAGGTTTTGCCTCGCAAAAAGAGAAGACCTCGGCAGGGCTCTACCCCTCCGCCCTATCGGGCAGCACCTAATCGATATCGCCTCGTCGGCTTTCTACCCCTCTGGCTCTGCGAGCCACCTCCCCTGCTAGGGGAGGATTAGGAGGCGAGGATTTTGAGGGGCGGATTTGAGGGCAAAATGGGCTAAAAGGGCAAAATGAGAGCCGAGGGGTTTGCCATGACGGATAATTTTTGTAATTTTGCCCCTTGACAATAAGAAACAACTAACAACCCAACGATATGAAGAAGATAATTCTCACCCTCATCGCAGCCGCATTGGCGGTGCCTGCCGTCATGGCCGACGATGAAAAGCCTGAAGAGAAAAAAGACTCCGCAAAAATCGAGTTTACCGACGTGAAGCTCGTAAAATCGACTTCGGTCAAAGACCAGAACAAGTCGGGCACATGCTGGTGTTTCGCCGGCACAGCCCACTTCGAGAATGAAATATGGAAGGCCAAAGGCGATTCGATGGACCTTTCGGAAATGTTCACCGTGCGCCAGTGTTATCTCGACAAAGCCAAGCGCTATATTCGAATGCAGGGAGCCACGAACTTCGCGCAGGGGGGTTCGGTTCTCGACGTGCCCTACGTTTGGGACAACTACGGGGCAGTGCCCGAGGAAGTCTATGCCGGGCTGAACTACGGCGAGGCGAAGCACAACCACTTCGAGATGGCGGGCGTGCTGCAGAGTTTTATGAACTCCATCAAGAGCGCGCGCAAGCTTTCGCCGGCATGGCTGACGGCATTCGAGGGCATTCTCGACGCCTATTTCGGCAAAGTGCCCGAGACATTCGAATATAAGGGCAAGACCTACACGCCGCAATCGTTTGCCCGCGAGCTTGGCCTCTCCACATCCGACTATATTGCCATCACCTCGTGGACCCACCATCCGTTCTATTCGCCGTTCATCCTCGAAGTGGCCGACAACTGGGTGTGGGGCGAATACCAGAACGTACCCATCGAGGAGCTGAAAGCCATCGTCGATAACGCCATCGACGAGGGGTATTCGGTGGTGTGGGCCGCCGACGTGAGCGAGCCGGGCTTCAAATGGAAAGAGGGCTTCGCCGTGATGCCCAAAGAGCGCACCGCCGCCGACATGGAAGGCACTGAGCTTTCGCGCTGGGTGAAACTCTCCGACAAAGAGCGTGAAAACGAGAAATACTCGTTCAAATACCCCATTCAGGAGATTGAAGTGACCCAAGCCGACCGCCAGAAATGGTTCGACTCGATGGAAACCACCGACGACCACGGGATGGTGATTGTGGGCATCGCCACCGACCAGGACGGCCGCCGCTACTACAAGGTGAAAAATTCGTGGGACACCAACCAAATCTACGACGGATATTTCTACGTCAGCGAGCCTTATTTCCTCGCCAAGACGATAAGCATCTACGTCAACAAGAAGGCCATCCCCTCGAAGATTGCCAAAAAGATGAAATGACCACTGCGAGAGAAATGGACAACGAAATAGACTGGTCGTCGCTGACATTCGACTACACCCCTGCCGACATCAACCTGCGCTGCCACTACAGCGACGGCAAATGGGGCGAAATTGAAGCGACCCGTTCGCAGGAAGTGGCGCTTCCAATAGCCGCCACCTGCCTCCAATACGGACAGGAAGTGTTTGAAGGGCTGAAAATTTTCTGCGGTAAAGACGGGAAAGTACGCGCCTTCCGCATGGCCGACAACGCTCGGCGCATCAAAGAGTCGGCCGAAGCCCTCATCATGGAGCCAGTGCCGGAGGAGATGTTCTGCGAAATGGTGAAGAAGATCGTCAAGCTCAACGCCCGCTTCATCCCACCCTACGGCACAGGCGCGTCGCTCTACATACGCCCCTTGCAACTCGGCATCTCTCCCCAGATTGCCGTGCGCCATTCCACGGAATTCGTTTTCATCATGATGGCATCACCCGTCGGGCCATATTTCCGCGAGGGCTTCTGCCCCACCCCAATCTGCGTCACCCGCCGGTTCGACCGTGTCGCCCCGTGCGGCACAGGCCGCTGGAAAGTGGGCGGAAACTACGCTTACAGCCTTACGGCCGGAAAAATGGCGCATGACCTCGGCTACTCGTCGGTGCTCTACCTCGACCCGCGCGAGAAACGTTTCCTCGACGAATGTGGCCCAGCCAACTTCTTCGCCATCAAGGGCAACACCTACATCACTCCCAAATCCGACTCCATCCTGCCGTCAATCACCAACATGAGCTTCATGCAACTCGCGCGCGACATGGGGCTGACAGTCGAGCAGCGTCAGATTCTCCTCGACGAACTCGACGAAGTGGATGAGGCCGCCGCCTGCGGCACAGCCGCCGTGGCGTCGCCCATCAGCCGCATCGACGACCTCGACACCGGACGATCATTCGTCATTTCGCCCGACAACACTCCCGGACCTATTACGACCGAACTTTATCACCGCCTGCGAGCCATCCAATACGGCGAAGCCGCCGACATCCACGGCTGGACCACTGTCATCGACCTTGACTGAACAATGGACTATCGCCAACTCATCGACAAATGCTATCCCGAAGGACCGCTTCGGGAGATTTATCTTTCCCATTGCCGACAAGTGGCC
Organism: uncultured Bacteroidales bacterium; assembly: GCA_902795825.1. GTDB lineage: Bacteria > Bacteroidota > Bacteroidia > Bacteroidales > Muribaculaceae > RUG14106. Next base: position 16,525 of record CADBML010000097.1, on the reverse strand, counting down.
GACAAGGCCCTCGCCATAGCCCATGCAAAGCGGTTGCCATTGACTGATGACGAAATCGAGGAAGCCGCGATGCTCCACGACATCGGCATCGTCATGACCGACGCGCCCAGAATCCATTGCTACGGCACAGAACCTTACATCGCCCACGGCGTTCTCGGAGCGAAAATCATCCGCGAGGCCGGTCTTGACGAGAAATATGCCCGAATTGCCGAGCGCCACACAGGCGCGGGAATCACCGCCGACGACATCGCCCGCCAGCATCTTCCCCTGCCCGAAGGGGAGTACTGTCCGCAGACACTACTTGAGCGGCTGATATGCTACGCCGACAAATTTTTCTCGAAGTCGGGCGACGGGAGCGAAAAGACGCTCGAGCGGATAATCCGCTCGTTGAGCAAATTCGACTTCACCGACACGGAAGGAGCCGTGGCCCGCTTTATGGAGTTACACCGCCAATTCGGTCAGGAATAGCAGGGCTATTTCGCCAAGTCTTTTGCGAAAAGCAGGTCGATTTGTTCTTTGAGATTTGGGGCGAGCGGTGGAATGTTGTGGTTCTTTTCGAAATTGCGGAGTTCTTTAATGTTCATTTCCACCTCGTTGTCCTTACGGGTCTGTTTGAAGTCCTTCTTGTCGATGTAGTCGCAAGTGACCGGGAACACTTCGATAAGAATGACATAGTCATGGTCGGTACGTTTGGAGTGGCCGCTCACCATAAGTTGTCGCATGATCATGTCGCGGACACCTGTTCGACCTTCGTCGTCGATTCGGTAAACCTCGTATAGTTTGCTGTCTCGAACAGCCATAGAATCCGCGTCTTGTTTTTTCTTGTCTTTCTCTTTGATAGTCTTGCCTTCGCGCATCATTTTTTCAATCTTTGCGGCCTCTTCGGCTTCGCGGAGATGTTGGCGATAGGTGTCCCTGTCGAAAACCAACGTGCGTCGGTTTGTTTTGAAATCGTCTTCGACATATCCAAGAGAACAGACGCTGTCGCTGATAATGCGACGGTCGTTAACAGACTCCGACAACTTGAGGAATCCTTTATTAACACGCTTGAGGATTCGGTCGTAGTTTGTGATAGTGTCGATTTTCGCCCATTCGTTGAGAATTCGGCCGGAAAAAGTGTTGATAAGGAAGCGAATCAAACCATTCTCGGCGCGGGAAATGTTTCGCGATTTAGATGAGATTTTTTTTGTGGCGGCTTCGAAAGTGTTGTCAACAACTCCTGCGCGGAAATAGATGGGACCATCATCGCAAACATAAGTGACGCGGTAGTAGTTTTGAACATAAATCAGTTCTTTGGGCTTAACATCAATTTCGCCGAGGTTGTAGTTGGCATCTTCCAAAACTATGCGGTCGGTCGAGAGTGTGTCGAGTTTGACGCATTTGCTTTGGAATGCCATGTGGGAGAAATAAAGTTTGTCAAAATCTTTAGTGTCTTTGAGCAATCCATCGTTGTCGGTTTTGCCCACTAATGCGCCTTTATCGTTGGTGACGCAAACAGCCGCGATGGGCATATTATCGACATCAACAATCTGAAGTTGGCGTGCCGATATTGCGGTAGCGACTGTGAGTAGTGAAATAAGTAAAGCACGTTTCATCTTTGACATAGTTTTTGTTAGAGATTTAATTCACTGAGAGTTGTGCGGGGAAAAGCGTCGATAAAGCTCCCGGGAGTGACGTTGTAGATTTTCACGCCTTGACTTACGGCATAGCGTTGAATGGTGAAATAAGAGCGAAAAGCCACATAGAAACTGTAAAGAATCTGATGCAGCGGATAGCGGAGATAGTCGGTGCGGATGCGGCGTTCCTCTTTTTCGTCCTCCTTGTAGAAATGCGGTTGTATTGACACGACTTCGTTGCGGTCGTTGACGCTGAGGGTTTTAGTCCAAGAATGGTCGGCACCAGCCACATAAATGTTTTTATAGCCCATTTTCACGGCGATCATGATTGATGGGATAAGCACATTGCGAGGGCGCGGCATACCTCGTCCCGACTTGAAGGCTGCGTTTTCGAGCCATTCGAACCCCTCCACCCCGACGGCGTTGTAAAATTCTATTTTGACTTTTTCCGAGTTGATTTTCGAAGACGCGACTTTTGCGGCAAAGGGGAGAAAAAGCGTCATCAGCCAATCGACAGCGTTGATGTTTGCGATAAGGCGATCGACATTTTCATTTCCTGAGGCGAAGAAGTGCGGGTCGGCGAGGACATAATATTGAGGACGAAGTTGGCGGAACTCGGGCGTATTCGCCGCGAAGTTGACGGCGAGCGACGGCGTTGCGCGAAGGATGTCGGCATGGGCATTGATGGTTTCGGACAGCGAAGGGCCGTTGCCCATTACGACAATGTTGTCGCCCTTAGCGTCGGGAGAGATGCCACAGCGACGGGTGGTGAGGGCGATTTTGATGACGCTTTTCGTCGATTGCGCGAGTTTGGTAAAGAAAGAGTCAGAATTCGAGGCCATCGTTTTCGTAATCGTGGGTTCGTAGATAATCCACCACGTCGATTGGCTGCCATTCAATGGCGGCGCGAAGGCGTGATGAGTCGAATGTGAGAGTTTTTGTGATTTTGTCGAGTCGGGAAGAGTCGATGGGGAAATGTCCCTTCAGCAAGTCGCCAAAACGGGCTGCCAGACGAATCCAACGGGCCGGAACGTCGGCAATCCGCTTGCCTTTGATTCTAACGGCGAACGCTTCGGCAAGGTCGATGAGGGAGGGATCGACGCCGTCGGTGACATTGAATGCGCCGGAGGCACCGGCTTCGGCAAGGAGGCGCACAGCCCGAGCCACGTCGATAGCATGAACCACGCTTCGGCGGGCGGTGTTGCCTTTGATGTTGAAATATGTTCCGCAATCGATTCCGCGAGCCATTGTCATAAGCTGGCCGGTCATGCCCGTGCCCACCACCATTACTGGACGTAAGACCGTGAGCCTTACGGCGTTTCTTTTCGTCCATTCGGTTAGGAATTGTTCGGCGGCGAGCTTTGAACGACCATAGTCCGTTACGGGAGCGAGCGGGTGGGATTCATCGATGTTTTCGCCTTCAGTGATGCCATAAACCGAAGCCGATGAGATGAACACGAACGCCTCAGGAGGAGCCTCGGCAAGCCCTTTTGCGAGGTTTTCTGTGCCTTGGCGGTTTACCGCATCGGCGGAGGCATTGTCGGCCGTACCGGCTACGTGAGCCACAACACGGAAGCGTCGGCCAGAGAAATCGGGCACGGATTGAGCGAGGTCGCAGCGGAAGTCGGCATCCTCGCTTCGTGAGAGAGTCGAAACGTCATAGCCGGCGTCGCGGAGTTCGCGTGCCACATACTTGCCGATAAAGCCGGAAGCGCCGGTCACGAGGGCTGAAGGTTGCTTTTCCATTAGTTCGTTATCTATAGAAATACCGCTTCAGGAGTGCGAAACGGCTCACATTGACACCGTTTTCGCGCAGTGCGCGGTATTTCTCGCGGTTGTTAGTGACTATACGGTGAAACAGTTGGGTGGAAAGACCGCCGAGCGACATGGCCACCATGTCGATGCCGAGCCGCAGGTAGCCCACTTTGTTGACATAAAGCAGCCTCAGAAACATATCGAAATCGGCGCCGATGAGATAGTCCTCCTTGTAGAAGCCGAAGCGGTCGAACACGCTCCGACGGACATATAACGACGGATGAGGCGGGGCGATGCCGATAAGAAGTTTTTCGGGAGTGAAAGCCGCCGACGAATATTGCCTGACAATGGTGCCTTTTTTGTTTTCGAAATGGACATCGCCGAAAACCACGTCGATATCGGAGTTCTCTTCGAAAGCCTCCACCACCTTTGCAAGAACATCGCCGCCGGTGAAACGGTCGTTGCCATGGAGCGTGCCGACGATTTCGCCCTCGCCGAGCGCAATACCCTTGTTGATAGCCTGATAGACACCGTTGTCGCGTTCGCGAACCACCCTCACGCGACGGTCGGTCAGCGAGATGGAGTCGATGATGTCCGACGCTCCGTCGGTGCTCATCCCATCGACCACGATATAGTCGATGTCGGCATGGCTTTGCTCCAAAACCGACAACATCGTCGATCGGATTGTCGGCGCATCGTTGCGAGTGGCGGTGATTATGGTGGCTTTCATATTGTCAATTCTGGACTATATATGCGCTGACGAGCGCGGCGGTAAGCATCACCAAATAAACGGCGGAAAACACTTTGAACGACTTCTTTCGACGCGATCGCCATGACGTCAGAGCCAAGGGCACAAGCACAGGGAGCACCGGCAGCGCATATCGCGACACCGCTCCGGCGAACATATATACCGGCACAAGCCAGAAAATCACGCCCCAGAGAGCCCAAAGGCGAATGTCGATGTCGGCACGCCACCAAAGGAAGAAGAGGAAGAACAGGACAAGGCCGCCGACGGCATACCACGGATAGGAAATGTGGGCCCAAACCAGCGTGGGACCGAAAACCGCGTCGCGGGCGAAATTCCACGGAAAGGGCGACAGGAACTGCACGGCTGCGCCGGCCGGGGCGAAAAGGATTTTTTTCCATATCGGAAGGCGGAAATAGTCGCCGCCGTAAATGCCGTAATAGATGTCGCGGTTCGTCTCCTCTTGGAAATACGCGCCGCCGAAACCATATCCGTCAACATAGGTTGTGACACGGAAAGATATGGAACCCGAAGGGAAGAAATGCTCCGTGGAGAGCCACAGCAGTCCACACACGGCAATCATCACTATTCCATGCCATCGTCGAGGAGAAGTCCACGGAGTGAGGAGCACAGCCCCGATGGCGACAGGAAGAATATAGTTGACACGGAAGAGCGACAAGAGCACGCCGCCGACGACAAGGGACACATAGGCAATCGCATGATTACGTTTGCCCGAAAGCCCCGACCTCAAATGGCTGAACGCGAAAGCCATCATGGCCACGGCGAGGCTGACGGCGGCATCCTTGAGAATGATGGTACCCGAATTGAGATAATAGCAAACGGCGGCAGTCATGCCCATGGCCGCGACGACAGTCGATTTCCGATAGTCGTGCATGACGTTGCGCGCCGTCAGTCCACTGAAAATCACCGCCCAAGCGATGAAAATGGAATTGACGAAAATGGGAGCCGCCACAGTCACGCCCGTTACCCGCCACAGCGAGCAGATAAGCCATCGGTAGATGGGCGTAGTGTTCATCGGCGGCGAGAAATAGTGGGTGGTGTAGAATTTGTAAGCCACGTAATAGTTGGTGGCGGCGTCGGTGTTTTGGAGATGCGGGAGCTGCGGACTGCTGTCGAAAGCGGTGGTGAAGTAGTAGATATTGAGGATGTCGCCGACGGAGAGGAGCAGACAGACGGCGAAAATCAGCCATTCGCCGGCGCGGCATCGAGCTGAGGAGGAGCAATACAGTCCTTCGGCAAGGGCGAGGAGGATAAGCGAGTAGAGGAGCGTCGTGGCGAGGGTTTCACCCGGGAATATGGTGACGAAAACGGCCACAACGGCGGCATAAGCCGCGGCAGCGCCAAGTCGCACGACCATCGCACGGGATGTTATCGCTGATTTCAAATTGCTACCCATTGCCATTAAATGTTGTTTATACTCAATTATCTAAAGTAAAAATGTTTCATCCAAAGTTCTACCCCTCAGTCACTTTGTGACAGGTTTTGCTTCCCACATATTCGGCATCGCCTCAGCAGGGTTCTAACCCTCCGTCGGCTTCGCCGACACCTCCCCTGCTAGGGGAGGATTTAGCTTGACGTTCTGCGTTCGGCTCGCACGAACATCGAAAATCTCGCGAGCGGAAGTAAAGCGCATGCCGTTCAAAGAGCGGTGCGTGATGGCGGAGCCAAAACTATCCGCCGCAATCGCCCCTGCTATGTGAGCATTTTCGAGGGTGTCCTCCTAAAATCCTCCCCTGCTAGGGGAGGTGCTCCGTAGGAGCGGAGGGGTAGAATAATCCGAAAAAAATTTCATGACTAAATGCGCTAATTATTTCACAACATATTGTATATTAACTGATTATAAAAATAGAAACTTAAATTTATATAAATAATGCCCCACCTCAGAGGATGAATGCCACTTCCTTGAAAGCGAAACTGCGCTGGCGTTGCGAAGTGTCGGCAAGAGTTAGGATGCCGTCGGGGGCGATATCGACGATGCGCGCGTCGAACCGTTCGCCGTCGGCCAAAAATGGGTGGAAGCCCTCACGTCGCCAGAGCCGCGACTTATACCGCCGGTGGAGGTCGGCGAAATGGCTGTCGTCGTGCTCCGTAGCGTCGGAGAGTCCGAGATCGTCGAACGACGAGAGAATTTCGCCGCAGAGACGGTCGCGCACCTCCTCAAGAGGGAACTCATGGCCGGCGATGTTCAGCATCGAAACCGGATTAGGCGCGTCGGAAAGAAACCGCTCTTGGTTGACGTTCAAGCCGATTCCCGCAATCGAAGACGTGATTCTATTTCCCATGATTGAGTTTTCAATCAAGATGCCGCAAATTTTGCGGTTGCCGACGTAGATGTCGTTGGGCCATTTAATGGCCACTTCATCGCCGTGGGGAAGAAAAGCGTCGAGAACAGCCACAATTCCGAGCGAAACGATTTCGGAGATGAAGAACTGCTGACGCGGGAGGAGAGCCACAGGACGCAAAAGGATTGAAAGGGTGATGTTTTTTCCGTCGTCGGCCTCCCAAGAATTGCCACGCTGTCCGCGACCGGCTGTTTGGCAAAACGTCGTGGCGACAGTGGCGTGAGGCAGATTATCGGCCGCCCTCGACGCGAGATAGGTGTTTGTCGAGGCCACAGAGTCGAGTCGGATGTAGGAAGGTCGCATTCGTCGCGTGTTTAAGGGGATTTCTATTTTTGTTGCTATTTGTTTTGAAGTCATTTTAACGTAGAATTTATAGCAAGCCCCTAAATGGAATTAATAGCAAGCTCCTTCAGTTTTCGCGGTCGATAATGAAGTCAAAAAGGTCGGCAAGAGCCTTTCGGCTGTCGCCTTCGGGGAGTTGGCGAAGAATCGCGTCGGCTTCGCTTCGGAGCCGAGCCACAGTCGCGCGGGCATAATCGATGCCACCGTTGTCCTTAGCAAAATCAATCAGGCGACGTATGGCTGTGTCGTCGAGGCTATCGCTGTCGAGCAAGTCGAGCAGTTCGCTTCTTGTGTCGTCGGGGGCATTGCGGAGGGCGAATATCAGCGGAAGGGTGATTTTCCCCTCGCGCAGGTCGTGGCCCGTGGTGGGTTTGCCCACTTTTGCGCTGTCGAAATAGTCGAACACATCGTCGGTGATTTGAAACGCCTCTCCGAAGAGGGTGGCGTAGCGTGAAATGAGGTCGATGTCGGCCTCTTTAGCGCCGACGGCGTAACCGCCCATTCTGACGCAAGCCACAAACAACGAGGCCGTTTTAGAATAGATTGTGCGGAAATATAGGCTTTCGTCGAGGCAGTGCTGGCGTGCCGTATAAATCTGCTCGAACTCACCGACCGAAAGTTGCTTGCCAAGTTCGCCGAGTTCGCGTGTGATGTTGATGCTAAGCGTTTCGGCGGCGATTCGGAGCGAGTTCGACACGAAGAAGTCGCCGGCAAGGACGGCTATACGATTGTCGAACAAGCTGTTGATAGTCGGCCGACGGCGGCGAGTGTCGGTGTTGTCAACCACGTCGTCGTGGATTAGCGAGGCGCTATGCAGCAATTCCACGGCGGCAGCTGCCGAAATGGCGGCGGCATTGACCTGGCCGAACATCAGTGCGGCGATGATAGTCATCATCGGCCGCAATTGCTTCCCTTTTGTCTGGAGGAAAGTGTCGATCACTTGCCGAAGGATAGGGTTCGACGTTTTGAGAGCCTCGGCAATACGCGCTTGGACGCGCTCGAGGTCGGGCGCGAAACGTCGGCGGATGTCGAGCAGAGGGCTCGTGTTGATTTTTGGGTCGGAACCGTTCATTTCAGAGGGCAAAGTTACGAAAATTACTTTGTAATTGCGCACTACTCCGCCGAATATTTTGTTTATGGGGAGTTTCGGGGGCGTTTTCGGGCTTTTCGGCGGCAGAAGGACATAACCGCCTGCGGAATTATGGCTATCGCCGAAGTGCCGCCGATTATGAATAGCCATTCGCGCGGAGTCAACGGCGCGACATTGAACATCTGCCCGCCGAAAGTGACGATAGCGACTTGTCCAACGGCTATTAGCAGCGCCACACTCAGGAATGTGGGACAATCACGATTGCGGCTGAAAAGACGGATGCCGCCGTCGAACGAGCGGGCGTTGAACATATTCCAGAACTGACAGAAGACGAACATCGAGAAGAAAAGCGAATATTCATGGATTGAAAACTCCTGTTCGTTGGGGAATGAGAAAATATTCTTGATGAAAGCGGGAATGCTGAAATCGGAGAATCCATCGACGTGGGGATGATGGAAATACTGGGCAAGAGCGATAAACAGCCCGACAATGAAAAGCCCATAGCTGGCCACAAACCATCTCATCGGGCGAGTGATAATAGCGTCGGACTGACGGCGCGGAGGCCGTTCGAGCACGGCTTCACTCGGAGGCAACGATGAAAGGGCGAGAGCGGCGAAAGTGTCCATGATGAGATTGACCCACAGCATTTGGGTGACAGTCAGCGGAGAGTCGAATCCTGTGAACGAGCCCCAAGCCACAACGCAGCAAGCGGCGACATTCACCACAAGTTGGAAAATGAGAAACCGCTGGATATTAAGGTAAAGCGAGCGTCCCCATTTGACGGCTTGCACAATGCTGGCGAAGGAGTTGTCGATGATGGTGATGTCGGAAGCTTCCTTGGCCACGCTCGTTCCGTCGCCCATCGACAGTCCCACCTGGGCGGCTTTGAGGGCCGGAGCATCGTTAGTGCCATCGCCTGTTACAGCCACCACCTCGTCGCACTGCTGGAGGAACTTGACAAGCCGCAACTTGTCGGAGGGGCGGGCTCGCGACAGCACTTTAATCCTCTTTATGCGGTCGAGAGCCGCGTCGTCGGTAAGGGCGGCGAAAGAAGGACCGTCGATAGCCACTTCGTCGAGGATGTCGTCGTCAGTTATCACGCCCGTTTGCTTGCCGATTTCAATGGCTGTAGCCGTCGCGTCGCCGGTGACGATTTTCACATCTATTCCGGCATCCTTGCACCGCAATATAGCCTCGGGCACATCGTCGCGAACGGGGTCGGATATGGCAGCTATGGCAATCAAAGTCAGATTGTCGGCCGTGATTTGCCGTCGGTCGATGGGCGACGGAGCGTCTTCGTCGATTTCGGCGTAGGCGAAAGCGATTGTGCGCATCGCCTGCTGCTGATATGCGAGGAGCCGTCGCGCCACGTCGTCGGCTGTCAGACCTCCGGCGATGCAGCTCGACATCTTCATCACCACCGCCGGAGCGCCTTTCACGAGCAGGCGGCGGCGTAGGGTGGTGGGGTCGGCAACGACAGTGGCCATAAACTTACGTTCGCCCGAGAATGGAATCACGCTTTCCACCGACGCATCGTGCCGGATGTCGGCATAGTCGATTCCCTCGCTGTCGAGCCAAAGGAGGAGTGCGCCTTCGGTGGGGTTGCCCAGTGAAGCCGGCGAGTTGTTGTCGTCGAAGCGCAGATGTGCCGTGGAGTTGACGGCGATGTTTTCGGCAAGGACGCCGCGCAGTTCAGGGTCGAAGATGTCGATGCTGTTCACCGTCATTCGGTTGCGGGTGAGAGTGCCTGTTTTGTCGGTGCAAATCACGGTGGTGGCGCCCATCGTTTCGCAAGCGTGGAGTTTCCTGACGAGATTGTTGTTGCGGAGCATTCGGTTCATGCTCAGAGCGAGGCTGAGGTTGATGCTCATCGGCAGACCTTCGGGCACCGACACGACGATAAGCGTCACGGCAATCATTGCCGTGCGGAGGAAAAAGTCGAGACACTCGATTGAAAGCAACGGAATGTCGCTGTTAATGAACAGTATTGTCCGGCCCACGAAAATGAGAATTGCCGCCAGATAGGCGAATTGGGCAATGACCTTTCCGAGGCGGCGGAGCTGCAAAGTGAGGGGTGTTTCCACGCCCGAGTCAATTTGTGAAGCCTTGAACACATTACCGGCTTCGGAGGAGTCGCCCACGGCCGTCACGCGCATAGTGGCGTTGCCTTCGGCCACTGATGTGCCTCGGTAGAGCATATTCCGCGGGTAGGTGGAGTCGGAGCCGTGGTCGGGGCGCATCGACTTGTTGGTCAAGGGTTCGCCAGTAAGGCTGCTTTCATCGACAGTCAGGAACGCCGTTTTGAGTATTTCGCCGTCGGCTGGAATTTCATCACCCGACTCCACCATCACGATGTCGCCCACGACGATGTCGCGGCGTGTGACGACTGCCACCTTTCCATTGCGCACGACCTTGACCCCAACGTCGTCGTTGATTTGGTTAAGCTCCTTAAATCGCCTGTTTGCCTTGACTTCGACCACAAAACCTACGGCTGTGGCAAGAATGACGGCGACGAAAATGCCCAGCGGCTCCATCAGCGCGCTTGCGCCTGCACCGTCGCAGATGTTCCATACGGAAATAGCCACCGAAAGCAGGAGCGCGACGAGGAGAATCCGAATCAGCGGGTCGCGGAATTTTTCACGGAATTGCGACCAGAGCGAAGGCTGTGGCGGTGGGGTGAGCACATTCGCCCCATGGCGGGCGCGGCTTGCGGCCACCTGACGGTCGGTCAATCCAGTGTAAGTTGTTCGCTGCTTCATGTCGTGGCTGACGGCGCGTGAGGCTTATTCAGCGTCGGGCCTTTCAGCATTGTCGGCCTTGGCGCGCGGCTTGGGATATTTTTTGAACCAGCTCGCCACCTTCAAGCGGATAACTCCAAACACCGCTTCGCCGAAGATTCCGCCGCTCATCTTGCTTGTGCCGAGCTCACGGTTGACAAAGATAATCGGCACCTCTTTGATGCGGAAACCGCACTTGTAGGTGGTGAATTTCATCTCAATTTGGAAGGCGTAGCCTTTGAAACGGATAGCGTCGAGGTCGAGGGTTTCGAGCACTTCACGGCGGTAGCAGACGAATCCGGCAGTGGTGTCGTGGATGGGCATGCCTGTGACGAAGCGTACGTATTTCGACGCATAATATGACATAAGCACCCGCCCCATGGGCCAATTCACCACATTTACACCCGTGACATAACGCGAGCCGATGGCCATGTCAGCGCCATCCACGGCGCATGCGGAGTAGAGTTTGACGAGGTCCTTAGGCTTATGCGAGAAGTCGGCGTCCATTTCGAACACGTAGTCGTAGCCTTTCGCGATAGCCCATTTGAAACCGGCGATATATGCTGTGCCGAGCCCGAGCTTGCCTTCGCGCTCCACGATGTAGATTCTGCCGGGGCGTTCGGCGATTTTCGCCTTAACGATGTTGGCTGTGCCGTCGGGGGAATTGTCATCGACTATCAGCACGTCGAAATCGTGCTGAAGCCCGAGCACTGCGTCGATTATCGCCGACACATTTTCTTTTTCGTTGTATGTCGGGATGATGACTATGCTGTCGGAATGGCGGGAGAAATCATTGCTATCCATTGGAAGTCGCTATTGTGATTTGCGAAGTTACGATTTTTCTTCGACAAGACAAAGACAAAAGCGCAAATTTCCCCACACGACGCGAAAAAAAGCTGACAAGAGGGCTGTGGCGGCGACGAAGCACACCCCGTGGGCGGCCGTTAGCGCATTAACTGCCAAGTGACCTAAGGGGCTTTCATCATCGCTGAAATTCCTGAACGACAATTTAGGGTCAATTGCTGAGGCGCTGGAGGGTGACGAAACGGTAACGCAACATAGAGCGCTGGTCGGTCAACAGGCTCGACGTCGACGAGATTTCCCATTCGTCGGGGTCGAATTTCGGGAAGAAAGTGTCGGCACCGTCGGCGACGGTATCGACAATCGTAAGGTACATTCGGTCGGCGCGCTCGACTGTCTGCCTATAGATTTCACTGCCGCCAATGATGAATGTTTCATCGGCATCGGCGGTGAGGGCTATGGCGTCATCAACAGAAGCCGCCGTCACTATCGAGGGCGCGGAATAGTCGGGATTACGGGTGACCACCACGTTCATGCGGCCAGGGAGCGCCCCATTGGGAAACGACTCGAATGTTTTGCGGCCCATGATGATGGGGTGGCCCATGGTGAGAGCCTTGAAGCGGCGAAGGTCGTCGCTGATGTGGAAAAGGAGTTCGCCTCCTCGGCCGATGGCTCCGTTGTTGTCGATTGCTACAATTATCGAGAGCATTGTCGTTGACGTTTGTTTTTCGTGGGCTCCGCCGTCAGACGCTCACCACGCCCTTGATATGGGGATGCGGGTCGTAGCCCTCGAGCGAGAAGTCGGCATATTTAAACGAGAAGATGTCATCGACATCGGGGTTAATCACCATTTTCGGCAGCGGCCGAGGCTCGCGTGTGAGCTGTAGGCGGGCCTGTTCGAGGTGGTTGTTGTAGATGTGGGCGTCGCCGAGGGTGTGGACAAATTCGCCGGCCTCAAGACCTGTCACCTGCGCCATCATCTGGAGCAGCAAGGCATACGACGCAATGTTGAACGGCACGCCGAGAAAGATGTCGGCCGACCGCTGATAGAGTTGCAGGCTGAGGCGGCCGTCGGCCACGTAGAATTGGAAAAGGGCATGACACGGCGGCAGGTGCATATTGGGGATGTCGGCCACGTTCCACGCGCTGACGATAATACGCCGCGAGTCGGGGTTGTTGCGGATTGCATCGACGGCTTGTGATATTTGGTCGATGCTGCCTCCGTCGTAGTCAGGCCACGACCGCCACTGGTAGCCGTAGATATGTCCGAGGTCGCCGTTCTCGTCGGCCCACTCGTTCCATATTCTCACCCCGTTTTCCTGAAGATACGCCACATTAGTGTCGCCTTTGAGAAACCACAGCAGCTCGTGGATGATCGAGCGCAGATGGAGCTTTTTAGTGGTCAGGAGGGGGAAGCCGTCGGCGAGGTCGAACCGCATCTGATGGCCGAAAACGGAGCGGGTACCTGTTCCGGTCCGGTCGGTCTTTTCCGTGCCGGACTCCATCACCCGCCGCATCAAGTCGAGATATTGTTTCATATTAGGTGACGTTTACTTTATTCGGGAATATATAGAAGTAGCCATAAGTAATTACGTGATTCCGCTGACGATTATTGCGTCGGCAGGACAAATATACTCGCAAGCCCCGCAGCCGATACATTTTCTGGCGTCGAGCACGGGGACGTCGGTAGGGCCAGTCTCGTCGATTGTGATTGCTCCGACGGGGCATCTTCGGGCGCACACTCCGCAGCTCACCCCGTCGGCGGCCGCGATGCACTGACCCTTGCTGATTTCGGCCTTCCCGATTGGAGCGAGGAGTTTTTCTTCTGGAGCGAGAGGCGTGAGCGCGCCCGTGGGGCAGACGTGGGAGCATCGGGTACACACCTGCCGACAGAATGCACTGTCGAACTTGAGTGTGGGCTTGAGCGCGTTGGCGGCTCCGTATTCATCGGAGGAAATTGTCAAAGTGCCTGTCGGGCAATTCTCCACGCAAAGACCGCAAGCTGTGCACCGCCGCAGGAAGTCGTCGACCGAAGCTGCACCCGGGGGAATGATGGGCGCTTTTCGTCTAAGCTGACGCAAGCCCGCCGTTTCCGCGGCTTGTTCGGCGCTCTCGGCGCACGACGTGAGCCTACGCAGCATAAGCGCCGCGGCGGCGAACATTCCTGTTTTCAGGATTCGGCGTCGGCCGGCGGGGTCGGTTTCGTTGGCTTTATTGACGGGTTTCATTGTTATGGCGATTAGTCGGCGCAGAGCGCGTCGCGCAGGGTTTCGGTAAGCGAGGTGATTCGCTCCATCTGGCGGGCGATAAAAATGTTTTGTGGACAACGGTTGGCGCAATGATAGCAGGTGATGCATCGGTGGGCCTGGGCGGAGTCGGGAATCTCACGGTCGAGAGCGGTCAGAAACCGTCGGGCCTCGCCGCGGTCAATGCCGCCCGACGTGTCGGGAACGATGCCTTCATCGAGGGCTTTGTTGTAAAAAAGAAACACACCTGGGATATCGACACCGAAGTCGCAGGGCATGCAATGGCCGCAGTTTATGCAGTTTATTTTGCGCATACTGTCGGCCACGACACCTCCGGCGGCTATCGCCTCCCTTGTGGCGACGGCGGTGGAGCTGTCGTCGCAAGCGGCCAACGCCATAGTGCCGGCGGCGAACATCCGGCCCAGCCATTCGCGCCTATCCATTGTCGTTTTTCTTTTCACATCGCAAAGTTACGAAACTTTTTGGCTCACCGGCAAATTCCCCGTTCAAAATGATGTCAAATAAAACAGCAACAATATTGAACTGGTGTTAATACTTGATTTTGAAGTAGTCCAAAATGACTTTATAGTTATCCTGTGCGGCAAGGCATGTGTCGGTCAGATAACCGCGAATATGACCCCATTCCTGAAGTCCGCGATAATAGAACATTTTCATATCGTCGGTGATGATAAATGGTACATGACCATTGCCGAGACATTCCTTGAACAGAAGAAGCCGACCGACACGCCCATTCCCATCCTGGAACGGATGTATCTCCTCAAATCTGACATGGAAGTCAAGAATATCTTCAAACGATGGTCTCTTGATGGCATTGTATTGCTTCAACAGCAACTTCATTTCTCTATGAACTTTAATCGGCTGGCATGTGACCTTACCACCCACCTCGTTGGGCATGCGCTTGTAATCTCCAACGGCGAACCATTCTAATCGGCTATCGGACGTCCCAGACTTCAATAGTAGGTGTAAATGTTTGATAAACGCTTCCGTCAGTTTTTCCATTGCATTGTCAATTACGTAGTCGAAGCAGCGGAAGTGGTTGACGGTCTCAATCACATCATCTACGTTGACCGCCCCATCAGCAACACCGATAGTGTTGGTCTCGAATATATAGCGCGTCTGAATGTGCGTCAATCGGCTTCCTTCGATATGATTGGAGTTGTAGGCCAGGTCGATTTGCGTGCGGTTGTATATACCGTCTTTCATTCTGCCGGCTTTTTGTACGCTAAGAGCGTCCAACAGGGGCGAATGTTTCGACCTTGTGGTTTTTCTTCCCGGCAAAATGGCGTCAGCCGGGATATTCCACGTCTTGCCTGTCAGAAATGCGCCATCTATCTTTCCATTTGCACAATAATTGCGTGCCGTTCGTGAAGAAATACCGAACTTCTCCGCATACTGACTAACTGATATATATTCCATAATTACACTATCGGCATTGTTTTTGACCGATTTCTCTCACAAAGTTAGTGATTTTTGCCGATATCGGCAAGATTGTGAGCAAAAAAAAGGGCTTCCCGAGATGGGAAGCCCTTTTTCAATAGGCGGTGCGTGACCGCTTTAAGGAGCGGCAATGCCGCTTAGAGTTGTCGCTGATTAGCGGACAAGAACTTTCGACGCGCTGACTTTGCCGTTCGAGAGGGTGTTGACCTTGATGATGATTTGGCCAGCGGCAGGATTGTTGACGCGTACGCCCTGGAGGTTGTAGTAAGCTGTTGCCACAACTTCACCTTCAGCAGCGATGGTGTTGACACCAGTGCCGGCGGGAGTGAACTTGTACATTCCGATACCTTCACCCGACACATTCTGATAGATGATAGCGCAGCCGCCTGTCACGCGTGCGGTGAGGCTTTGGAAGCGTTGCGAACCGCCTGCGAAGAGAACCTTCTCCTTCGTGACGATGTTTTCTGTCTTACCGAGTTCGCGGATTGCGAAACCGTCGGCATAGTTGGTGTCAGTGCTGGGTTCTACTGAATAATAAACGTCGCCGATCTTGAAGATGTCGAATCCTTCGCATGAGCGGGCGCCTTCAGGCTGTCCGAAGTTGACGATTTCAGCGCCGTCTTCGTCCCAACCGTAAATATTGAGGTTGCCACGTTTGCGGTAAACGACAGCGGTGGAAGGATCGGTGGCGGCGTCAACTTCTTCCACTGACTCATAGCGAGCGCGTGCAACGGTGGTGTTGTCAAGTTCGTATTGAGCAGCGGGCGAATCGAGAGCGTCACCGTCCTGAGCGCCATTAGCGATGCGGACTGCGACAAGTTTGGTAGCCTTTTGGGCAGCGAGGAACATCCAAGCGCCTTCTTCGCTCATCACATTACCGATTACACGGCCGGCAACGTCGATACGGGCAGCGGCGACAGCTTCGGGGAATGTGATTGCAAGGTCGTGTTGTGTTCCGTCGGGTTCAACGATGACCCAATCGGTTGCGGAAGAGGCACCGGGGAATCCCTTGTTGACGATGATGTTGCCTGCGTCGTCGGAGGTGATGGCAACGCCAATGCCTTCAACGGAAGCGAACACCGAACGAGCGCCGGTCTTGTCGTAGCGGACAATCTGACCGTCAGCCTTGTTGGTTGTATAGAGGTAGTCGCCATAACCGGTCGAGAAGCGACCTTCGCCTGAAGCGACGATGTCGTCTTTCTTCTCGAGGATTACTTCGAGTTTGGCATCTTCGCCGCTACCGCCATCGGTGATTGTGAATTCGGCTTCGACAGCGTCGGAAACGAGACCGTTCTTAAGAGCGATGGCCTTGACGGTGTGTGTGCCGACTTC
>CADBML010000096.1 GCA_902795825.1 uncultured Bacteroidales bacterium | reverse complement strand
GGAAGTGATGGCGGAGCCCATACCTTCGACTGTTGCGAACGTAGTCACGCCGTCCTTAGTGTATTTAAGGATTTGTCCTGGGGCTTCTTCGGTGGCTTTTTGTGCGGCATAGACTGCGGTGCCGAAACCGGTGGCGAAGCGGCAGTCGCTCGAAGCGGGAGTCGAGAACTTCTGTTCCCAAACCTTCACAAGGCCTTCAGCAACCGGTGGTTCAGGAGTTGAGCCTTGGATGGTGTAGGCCGCAACGGCAATGGCCGATGACAATCCGTCCTTAATGGCGACAGCCTTGATTGTTGTTGTCTGGCTGATGGCAATCGGGCCGCTGTAGAGAGCTGACGTTGCCGAAGGATTCGAGCCGTCGATAGTGTAACGGATTTCAGCGCCGGAGGTAGCGCAAGCGATGGTGACATTCTGAGCCGTCGAGTAAGTGCCGGCGGCGGGGTTGAATGTCGGGGTTGCGGGAGCCTCGGCAACGCTGCTGATGGTGTAGGTGGCAGAAGCGACGGCCGAATTGGTCATGCCGCTCTTGACGGCGATGGCCTTGACGGTGGTTGTCGTGCTGACGGCAATCGGGCCGGTGTACTTCGTCGAAGAAGCGGTAGGAGTAGAGCCGTCGATAGTATAGTGGATTTCGGCGCCTGAAGTTGCGCAAGCGATGGTCACGTTCTGAGCCGCTGTGTAAGTTCCGGCGGCAGGAGAGAACGTCGGGGTGGCAACCTGCTGAGCGGTGGAGCCTTCGGGCATACCCCAGCGGTACATGGCCACGAGCTTACCGGCGAGGTTCTGGTAGATAGTGACTGATTGTTGATCTTCATTGACGCGGGCCGTAATGCTCACGAAACTCGGATTTGCTTCCGACACGAGGTTGAGGTTCTTCGATGCCACAACAGCATTGGTCGAAAGATTGCGGATAGCGATGCCGTCACCGTAGTTGTTAGAGCCCGAAGCGGGTTCAACACCGTACTTGACGCCGTTGAGTTCGAACACGTCGAAACCGTCGCCGGGAGTGGCACCTTCGACAGCGCCGAGCGAAGCGAGTGATGTGCCGTTCCACGACCAGATATTCTTGTCGGTACGTTTGCGGAAGTAAGCGGTGCAAGCCTTGTTGGATGCGGCTTCAACTTCAGCAACGGTCTTGAACATAGGTTGAGCGGTTGATGTCGCGTCGAATGTCAAGTCGGTTGCGGGTGAAACGGCTGCTGAAACGAATGCCTTGTTGGCAATCTTCACAGCCACAACAGTGTTCTGATTGTTGGGAGTCAGGTAGAGGTAGCCGCCTTGTGCGGAAGTTACGTTACCTACTACACGCCCTACGTCGTCAACACGAGCGGCGGTGAAGCCTTCAAGGGTGAGGGCTGTCTGAGTGCCGTTCGGTTCGATAATTACCCAATTGGTCGAGGAGCCGACACCCGAGAAACTCTTATTGACTAGGATGTTGCCTGCGTCGTCGGATGTGATGGCCGTACCAACACCTTCAACCGATGCATAGACCGACTTGGTGCCGTTCTTGTCGTAGCGGACAACTTGGCCGTTAGCCTTGTCGGTGAGATAGATGTAATCGCCATAACCTGTTGAGTAACGTCCTTCTGCACGGGCGATGAGGCTCGCCTGCGATTCTTTGATGATGGTGAGTTTGCACTTCGATTCGTCAAATTCCGTTTGTTCTGACGACTTACCCTTAAGGGCTACTGTCACAGGAGTTGCGCCTGTGGAAGAAGCCGTCAAGGTTGCGGTGTGGTTGCCGACGGCAGTGGGGTTGTAAGTGACGGTTACGGTGCCCGAACCAGCCGACTGAGCGATTTTCTTAGGCGAAACGCTGAACAAGTCGGCGTTTGCACCCGAGATTGCGAGCGAAATATCGCCTTTGAGGTTCGTTCCAGAGATGGTCACTGTTTTGGAGGGCGACTCGCCCGGACCGCATCCGAGAGGCGAGCAACTGAACGAAAGCGACGATGCGCTTGCCGTTAGTTTTGGCGTTGTGGTGGCCTCGGTGACGGTTGCACGCACGGGCACTTTCAAACTTACCGAGCCGGAGAGCAGACGGATGTAGAAGTCGTAGTCAACTGCCGTTCCACCAGGTCCGTAAGTTCCTGCCATGTCGGCATTAGCGAAGGTGACTTTCACATTGCCGCCGGCAGCGGGAAGTTGGTCAACACTTACGGGGAAGCGGCCGGGAGTTGCCGATGCCACATAAATCACACCTTCAAGATGCTTACCAGTCACTTTGAGCGTTACAGTCGGTTTTTCGCCCACTTTACAGTTGAATTGGACGGTCGAGGGCGTGTAGGTGATTTCGGGAGTGATGGGGTTGAGGTTGTCCGGCGGAATTGCCACACATCCCCAATAGAATGTGCCGATATTTTTGTGTCCTGAGTTGTAGCCAGGCCAGTCGTAGGAAGAATAACGGCCGTCCCAGTTAGGATAACTCGAGCCGTTGTAGTCGCCGTAGGGGTCGTGGCAAACGAAACAGCCGGTCTGGTTGACGAACCCCCCGCTGCTCGAACTGTAGTAGCAGTTCGTGCGGAAACCGAGCACGACGTGTCCGTCGGTGTTGTTCTTCAAGCAGATTGTGTAAGGACGGTTGGCTTTGCATTCGGAAACGAATGTCGACCATGAACTCTGGAAATACGAGTTCTTCATACCATTGTACTTATAGAAGTTGTGCATCGACGATGACGGACTCTTTGAACCGTACCACATAAACCCGTAACCACCGCCTACGCTACTCGATGAGCAGCCGTACCATCCGCGGTTGACGACGCACCGTTCTGTGAAGGCGTGTTTGGTGAGGGGAGCGGTATAGTCGCGGCCGACATACCATGAATAGTAGGCCGTGGCATTGACTTTACGTGATTTTACAGCGTGAGGCTCCAGCATTTTGTAGTAGCCGAGGAGCATACACGACGATGAGGGGGCGCAACATACATAGCCGTAGTCATAGCATCCATTGTGGTCGGCGGGAGTGTCCCAAACCTGGTTGATGTAGGGGATGTCGAGGTAGCCGATGGTGCCATCGGTTTTGGGCTCGGCTTTATCCTCGACGGGGTCAAGTTTTCTGATCACGTCGTAGTCGGGGCCCGAAATGCGTCCGATGCGGTTTTCGCCTTTGGCGGCGAGAAGCGGCGTGGAGTTTACGGAGCGCAGATTGCCGTTGCCAATGCCCGAGAGCTTGTAGATACCGCGTTGTTCGCCAGTGGCATACGACACGGCGAGTCCGCCGTCGGTCAGGGTAGTGACGGCCACGGGAACATTCTCGCTGCGGGCGATGATAACGCTCGACTTCGAGCCGTCGAACGAAGACTTGATGACAGAAGCCGAGGGCACGAAGATGTCGTTCTCACGCTGAGCGCGGGTAAAAATGATTTCTTTTGAGTCGGCGGTCCAGACGGGCGACATTGCTTCGCCGATGTCGTAGTTAGCCTTTGTGTTAACATCGACCACGGTGAGCGTGCCGTCGATTTTCTCATAAGCGATTTTCTTTCCGTCGGGAGCCCAAACCGGGTTATAGGCGGCGTTGCCTCTGACCTCGATGCGGGTTTTCTCGCCAGTCGCTGTGTCAACGATGTAGGAGTTGCCTTCGATTGAGGTGAAAGCCACTTTCGAAGCGTCGGGCGAAATGTTGACGATGTTCACATATAGTCCGAGGTCGAACGTGCGGCGTGTGTTGCCGTTGCGGACGACGAGCGTGTTTCCGAGCGTGTAGGCCATTGTGCCGTTGTCGCTGAACGAGACTTGGCCGCAAAGGCTGGAATACGGTTCAAGGAGAGTCACCTTGCCTGTGGCGATGTCGAGAACCGCGGGGGCCTGCTTCGAATAGTCGTCGGAGATGCTTTTGAAGCCGATAAGCGTTTTGTCGGCGTTAATCTGCATGTACTGTCCGCAGTTGCGGGAGTTCACAAGGGTTTTTGTCGTTCCGTTCTTGACAAGGAAGATTTCGTCGGCGCGGTTACTTGTGGCGACAAGACCCGATTTGGAGTCCATGAGCCCAACATAATAGCCGTCGTTCCTCGCCTTGTAGGGGTTGACTTGTCCTTGGACTGTTACCGACCAAGCCATTGTCAACGCCACGGTGAGCGACAGAAGTCGAATGGGTAGTTTTTGTTTGATCATGATGGTATTTAATAACGTTAAGTAAAATATTCTATGGGAGAGGGATTCTCAAACAAGCCATTCCAACGACGGCACGGGCACGCCGCTGGTACGTCACGCAAAATTAATATTTAATTGTCACTAAAACAAATTTTTTCGGTCCATTTCGCTCCTTCACCACAATAACTAAGTGGATTTCTATAAATTCCACGTTCAAAAAGTCGAACACAAAACAAACGAAACAGCAATTAATAGAGATCATCTTTACAAAATTTTTTGCTTTTTTGTTTTGTCCTGCGCTCGGTTTGCACTAACTTTGCCGTGAAATAATCCAAGCCTCCGCTTCGGGGTGTCATAATTAATAGAAATCTAAATGAAAGTATTGATAATAAACGGTCCGAACCTGAATTTGTTGGGGCGCAGGGAGCCGACGATTTATGGCAGCCGCTCATTCGACGACTATCTCGCCGAACTGCGCGCGGCTTATCCCGACGTTGAGATGCCTTACTTTCAGAGCAACCACGAGGGGGCGATAATCGACAGCCTCCACGACAACGGTTTTGGCGAAGTTGACGGAATCGTGCTCAACGCCGGAGCCTACACCCACACGTCGCTCGCCATTGCCGATGCCATCGCCGCGATATCCACACCTGTGGTTGAGGTGCACATCTCCGACGTGATGAAGCGCGAGCCTATACGCCACCATTCGATGATTCGCGAAGTGTGCGTGGCCTGCTACGCCGGCTTCGGTCTTGACAGTTACCGCCGCGGTGTTGACCATATCATAAATTCGAAATGAATCCCGACTTGCTCTACGACTACATATCAGCCCACATCGATCCCGAGCCTGAAAACCTCCACAGGCTTTTCCGCTCCACGAACTTGACGAGCACTTATCCGCGGATGTGTACCGACCACATTCAGGGACGTTTCATCAAGATGCTCACGCGGATGATTCGCCCGTCGCGTGTGCTCGAACTCGGCACGTTCACAGGCTATTCCGCCCTCTGTTTCGCCGAAGGCATGGCCGCCGAAGGCGAGGTGGTGACGATTGAGGTCAACGATGAGATGGAGGATGTCATCCGCGAAAGCCTCGCCGACTCCGATGTGGGCCGCAAAGTGAGGCTGATTATCGGCGACGCTATTGAGGCGATGAATGCCGTCGATGGCGACTTCGACGTGGCTTTTATCGACGCCAACAAGCGCGACTATGTCGAATACTACCGCATGGTCAAGCGGCGTGTCCGACGCGGCGGTTTTATCATCGCCGACAACACGCTCTGGAGTGGCAAGGTGATAGAGCCGGATGGAAACGCCGACGCGCAGTCGCGGGGCATCGCCGCCTTCAACGACTTCGTGGCCGCCGACCCGGATGTGGAAAAAGTCATCCTGCCTTTTGCCGACGGCATGACCATTGCGTGGGTGAAAGAATAAAGTTTAGAGTTTAGAGATTATTAGAGATTATATTTTATTGATTTATAAAGCAAACCAAATAGAAAATGGAAACTACACGTCAATCCAAAATCGCCCGCCTAATTCAAAAAGAGTTGAGCGAGATTTTTCGCCTCGAGACATCAAAAATCAGGGGTACGCTCGTCAGTGTGAGTGTCGTAAGGGTGTCGTCTGACTTGTCGGTGGCCCGCGCTTATCTTTCGGTGTTCCCCTCCGACAAGGCTGCCGAAGTCGTCAAGGCCGTTAATGAAAACTCAAAGGGAATCAGGTACGATCTTTCACAACGCTTGCGACACCAGCTCCGCAAGACGCCGGAACTCACTTTCTTCGTTGATGACTCGCTCGATTATATCGACAATATCGACAATATCCTCAACAAAGACAAAGAGGAACATCCGTGGCACGACCCCAAGGATTGGGAAGGAATCGACGAGGTCTATGGCGAAAGCGACAAACGCTGACTACACGGGAATTTTCTGAAGGCAAATAATAGAAACCACCTACGATGTTCTCTCTTAAGGTTGCGCTGCGATATCTTTTCTCGAAGAAAAGCCGAAATGCTATAAATGTCATTTCGGTGATTTCGGTGTTGGGTGTGGCGGTGGCAACTTCGACCATAGTCTGCGTGATGTCGGTTTTCAACGGCTTCGGCAAGCTCGCCGAAAGCCACATAGCCTCTATCACGCCTCAAGTGAGGGTGGCTCCGGCGAAGGGAAAGGTGATCGAGAATGTCGATTCCGTGGTGCGATGTGTGGCGGCTGTTGATGGCGTGGAACTCACCACAGTCATGATTGAAGAACAGGCCCTCGCAATCTACAACGGGATGCAACTGCCAGTGAGGATGATCGGCGTAGATTCGTTGTTTGCCGCCGTCACGGGATTCGACGCGACGATTATCGACGGCGAATATGAATTGTCTGACTCCCTTTTCAGATATGCTTCGCTCAGTGTGGGCGTGGCTAACCGATTGCAGGCGCACCCAAGTTTTTATCAATATGTGGGTCTATACACGCCTCGGCGTGTCGGACGCATTAATCCGGCAAACCCCGCCGCGGCTTTCCGCGGCGACTCTTTGGTGGTGAGCAGTGTGTTTGAAACTGACGCTCTCGACTACGATACCGACTGCATTGTCTTGCCAATATCTTCTGTCGAACAAATGCTCGACTACGAAGGCGAGGCTTCGTCAATCGGTGTCAAACTCGCGGAGTCGGCCGACGAGAAGGATGTGATTTACGCTTTGTCGTCGGTTCTTGGCCCGAACTATGTGGTCAACAACCGTCTACGGCAGCATGCCGACTCGTTCCGCATGATTGAAGTGGAAAAGTGGATAACGTTCCTTTTGCTCGCCTTTATTCTCGTCATCGCATCGTTTAATGTTATCTCAACCCTCTCTATGATAGTGGTGGAAAAAGACGCCAATATCCACACTATGAAGGCTCTCGGCGCTTCGCGAAAGCAAATCTCGCGAATCTTTTTCATAGAGGGTTGGATTATTTCCGCTGCCGGGGGGGTGATAGGGGTGGCAGTCGGTATTGTCCTTTGCCTGTTGCAGGAAAATTACGGACTTCTGAAATTGTCGGGCGACGCTTCGATGATGACGGTCAATGCTTATCCGGTAGTGGTCAAGGCTGTTGATATTGTTGCCATTCTTCTTTTGACGGTTGTTATCGGTTGGGTGACTTCTTACGTCACGTCGCTCTTCACCCGCCGCCGCTACTGATTGTCTTGGCGATTGCGCTGCTTCGGAGCATTTTTTTGAGTTGCGTTGGCAACGCAACATACGCTACTGGCGACGCAACATACGCTACTGGCGACGCAACATACGCTACTGGCAACGCAACATACACGACTGGCGGCGAAAAGAGCGCAAACAAACGCGATGTTGCCCGCACCATTCGTCAAAGCGCAGACTTTTTGGAATCACACAATTCATGGTTGGGGTTCCGCCTGTGGCTCGTCTTGCGGATTCCGTCACCGGCTCGCTTCTGTTTTCAGTCTTTTGTGAGGATGTCTATCAGGTGGGCCACACCTTTCGTGGCGGGCTCTGCAATGACTGTCACGTAAGAAGGGACCGGACTTGGATTGGGGTCGATGTAATATACGGGAACTCCTCTGCGCACGTAGTTCATAAGGCTCGCGGCTGGATAAACTACTAACGATGTGCCGATGACCACGAAAATGTCGGCTTGCTCTGCCAGTTTAATTGCCGGACCGATGTTTGGCACTGCCTCTTCGAAAAACACGATGTGAGGTCGCACGCGGTCGCCATATTTGTCGCGTGTGTCGATTGATGTTTCGATGTCGGGGGGTGTGAGTGTGTACACGCGCCTTTCGTCGCGCATAGAGCGAATTTTCATTAGCTCGCCATGCAGGTGGAGTATGTTTTTGCTGCCTGCGCGCTCATGCAAGTCGTCAACATTCTGCGTGATTACGTAGGTGTCGAAATATTTTTCGAGTTCTACGAGCCCTCGATGGGCGGCATTTGGCTCGACGGTGAGCAATTGCTTTCGGCGTTCGTTGTAAAATTTGTGGACTAGTGCCGGGTTGCGTCTGAACCCGCTAGCGCTTGCCACATCCATGACGGGGTAATTTTCCCAAAGACCGTCAGCATCGCGGAATGTAGAAACTCCGCTCTCTTTTGATATGCCTGCTCCTGTTGATACTACTAATTTTTTCATTGTCGGTAATTGTGGTCAGTAATTGTGTTTGTTTTCTTTCTACAAAGGTAGTGTTTTGACGTGAAAACACCAAATATTCTCGGCTGCCATTGACGAAATTTGTGTCAAATCATCATCAAAACAGAATCGGGGAATGGATGATGCGGCTTTCTAAACCGCTGAATATGAATAAAAAAAAACTCACCGTTTTTAGGTGAGTGATTAGTTTTGATTGGGTGGGGTACAAAAAAAATTATTTGTCTCACGACAAATAATCTTCCTTAACCTTAAATCTAATACCATGAAAAACACGATGCAAAATTACAAACAATTTTAAAGCTGCAAAAATATTTTGCAAAAAAAATCTCAAATTTCACACGATTTAACCTATCTTTACATAAATTCACTATAATTTTATGCTTCTGTTGTTTGTTTTAATATATTTTCACGTTTATAAACAAAAATTTACACTATTTTTTGAGAAAAATTTTTCTGTAAGGCGAAAAAATTTTTGCGTTAGAGAAAAAACTGAGGCAATTCGCCTAAAAATGTCAGAATCTTCGGCACAACAGCGCAACTACGAATAGCGGGCGGCGGCATAGAAGTCGATGTGAAAGAGGCATCTCACATGGTGTGGGCGTGGTAATTTTATGTCCAATTAAGTTCTTCGCTCAGCGTATCCATCACATAGACAGCACTCTGATGTTGCGTTAACAACGCAACATACATGACAAAAGCCGCGGCATGCTTAATGATGGCCGCGGCATACATAACGAGGGGCGCGGCATAGATGACGAGGGCGGCGGCATGCTTAATGATGGCCGCGGCATACATAGCGAGGGCCGAACGTTGCGTTGACAACGCAACATACATAACGAGGGGCGCGGCATAGATGACGAGGGCGGCGACATGGGATTGCGGCCGGCTATTTTCTGTCGAAGGTGACCGAAACCACCGTTATGGCCACCTGAAAAGGCGTGGACTGTGCCCGAGGTCGGCGGCTGCGAATGTAATAATACGACTTCTGGAGGTCGAACGATTTGATTGAAAGTTGGCGTGTGGCCCCTGCAGGGATTTGGCAATCGACACTGACGGTGCGGGAATGGAATGTGCGGTCGGCGATGTCGATATAATCGATGGCGAGTTTGACCGATGTGATTCGTCGTGAGTATTTGTTTGTGACGAGGAATGATTCTTTGACGGAGTAGAGCGGTTTGTCGAATCCGCGGACGACCACGGAGTCGGGGCTCACACTGTCAATCACGAGTGTTTCGGGTTTGACTGTGGAGAGGGAAGCCGCCTCTTTGGTTGGTGTGAGGTTTTTTTGAGTGGTTTTGACTGTTTTCGCTGTCAAACCAACGACAGTCGCAGCTGCGATTATGAGGGCAATGGTTCGGATTTTCATAGGTGGACGGGGATTATGGGTTTTGATGGGGCTGGGAAAATTCTGACGCAGCCGTCGAGGTCGTCGGGGCGATGGTCGCGGTAGGAAAGCCCCAGCCGGTAGGCGTAAGGGATGAGACGCAGGATGTTTAATGACAGTTTGGCTTTGACGGGCTTGATAGTGAGGCGTTCGTCGTTGAGGATGAGTAGAAACTTTTTAGGTCGGGAGAGTTTCATCGACGAAGCATTGAAGTGAGTCAGGATTACAGCTTCGAACGTAGCGGATTTGACTGTTGAAGTTATCGAAGCCATGGGCGTACCGGGCAGGAGGGAGCGTTGAGGGGAGTCGATGACGGTCATGGAGTAGGAGGGAAGGCCAAATTCGGAATTACGCCGTTCGATAGCTACGACGGCGCCCTCGCCGGTGAATTGCCAAATGCCCTCAATAGGGTCGAGCATGCGGGATGCCATGCGCAGACGGACCTCTTCGACAGAATTGTAGCCGTCGGCGGCGGAGGCCGACATAGAGGCTAAAAAGAACGCTATGAATAGCATGCGGCGCATAAGTCTGGTTTTTGGCGGATTATTTTTTGGGTTTTGTAGAGAATTTGTAGGAGAGTCCGAAGCTGAGGATTTCCTTAAACTGCCAACGCTTCCACTTTGAGCCTTCGAGCGGGGGCACGGAAGTGTCGTAGCGCAAGTGGGCGAACAGGCGGGTTGAGAGGTAACGGTTGATTGAGAATTCGAGGGTGTTTTCCCAGTCGCCCTGCACGTATTTGTAGTTGGTGAAAAGGAAAAGCCGCGACGAATAAATCACGTTTTTTGCCATGGACCATTTCAATTTCAGTTCGCCGCTTGAGCCGAATTGGTTTGCCGCCCTGTGAGGGGCTTCGATTCCGAAGTCGGCAGGGTTGATGTCGTGGCTACGGCACACCTTTAGGTTGTAAGAGAATGGGGCTATTGAGGCGTTGACGTTGAATGTTTTTTTCGTGTTTAGGTGTTTGTATGTCATACCGACGCCCACGTTGAGCTCGCCCGGCGAGAACAATGCGGCGGTGACGTCGTGCTGGTTGGGCTTGAAATTTTTCAGCAGCGGCGTTTTGAAGTCGGCTGTGATTGTGTAGAACCAGCGTTTTTTGAAAGCTTTCACGCCGAATTTGGTGTTGAACTGGAAAAGGTCTTCGCTGATGTTGATGTCATGTATAGAGTCGGTTGGAGCGTTGTTGATGGCGAGGTCGTATTTGACGGTTGTGTCGAATATGAGGTCGGGGTGGAAGTTTTGGTTGAGGCAGACGTTGTAGAAGATGTTAATGATGGCGTTGAGGTTGTTGTTGCCCCCTTGATACCAGTTTGGCGAGATGTAGGCCTGCGAGAACTGTAGTGCGCCGTTAAATTCGCGGAGCCAGTTGCGCCGCCTGATCGTCGCCTCGGTTTCGGCGTTGAGTTGACTGAGGTCGACCTTATCGACGGCTACGCTGACTTTGCGGTCGCTGGGGTCGGCTTTTCCGGAGAATTTCTTCGGCGGACGCTTCATGAGCGAGGCCACATATTTCACGTCGCGTGCGTGGCTGATGAGGTAGTTTTGTTTGATTCGGCTGAGAAATTCTTCCTGCCGTGCCGTTTTTTCGAGCCATTGAGCCGACTTCGGAAGCCGAGGTTTTTCGGGGGAGAATAGGGCGGCGGAATCGACAGGGTTGAAAAGCCGGTAGTTGTTGAACACGGCAGTCAGGAAAAACGATGTCGGCAGCGGCATCGGGGTGAATGTCGCCGTGTCGGCGGCTTCGGCGTTGACGGTCGGGGGCAGTTCGGAGGCAGCAGTGACGAGGCTGTCGGCGTTTTCGAGGGCCGAGGCGGTGGGAACTGCGGCGAGGAATGAGGCTGCTATTATGATGTTGATTAATCTCATGTCGTGAAGTGTCGGTTGTCAGTCGTTTAAAAGGTTTGGCCGGCGTAAGCGAGTGCGTTCGAGGGCTTGTTCGTGACGCCATTCGTCGATTTTCGCTTGGTTGCCCGACAGAAGGATATCGGGGACGCGCCAGCCTTTATATTCAGCGGGACGGGTGTAGATTGGCGGTGCGAGCAGATTGTCCTGAAAAGAGTCGGAGAGCGCGCTTTGTTCGTCGCCGATTGCGCCAGGAATGAGCCTGACAATCGCGTCGGCGATGATGAGCGCCGGCAGTTCGCCTCCGGTGAGCACATAGTCGCCCACGGTGATTTCGCGGGTAATGAGATGTTCGCGTATTCGGTAGTCGATGCCCTTGTAGTGGCCGCAGAGAATGATGATGTTGTTGAGGAGCGACATCCTGTTGGCCATCGGCTGGGAGAATTGTTCGCCGTCGGGCGATGTGAAAATCACCTCGTCGTAGTCGCGCTGTTCCTTCAGATGCGAGATTGCGCGGTCGATGGGTTCGATTTGCATCACCATTCCGGCCTCTCCGCCGAAGGGATAGTCGTCCACCTTGCGGTGGCGGTTGAGAGTGTAGTCGCGGAGATTGTGCACCACGATTTCGGCGAGGCCTTTGTCCTGTGCCCGTTTGAGGATAGAGCAGCCGAGGGGCGAGGTGAGCATTTCGGGAAGAACTGTCAGTATGTCGATTCTCATCATAAGGCGAGTGGAAGAATGGGATGCGAGCTTTCGGGCGCGCGTGATATATATAATGTGCAAAAATAGTAAAAATAACACAAACGCCAAAACGGATTCACGAATTATGCTTTTTTCGCATGGATTATGAATGGTTATATGGGGGGCAATAGCTTTTCGGCGAATGTAAAATCTGCGGCGGCGGAATTGTTAAAAAATATTTAGTTGTGTTAAAATCGTGGTTTGTCGGTGAGGAATTGCCCATAATTCGCAAAAAAAGATTAACTTTGTGGTTACTATCGATAGTTATGTTTAAATCACCTACGATTTCGTATCGTGAAAAATACGGTCCGCCGCGCCGTAGGCGGGGAGAAGGTTTGCCATGACAACACAGAATCATGACAAGCGCTTTCATTGTATCAAATCGGAAATTTAGTGATAACAAATTAAATACAAACAAATTAAAAGTAATTATGAAAAAACAGCTATTGCTTCTGTTACTTTCTGTCGTTACGGTCGTGGGCAATGCCCGCACGGTGACGGGAACGGTGACATCGGCCGCCGACGACGATCCGCTGATGGGCGTCACGGTCAAGGTCAAAGGTGGCACCACCGGCACACAGACCGACCTCGACGGAAACTACTCGATTGAGGTCAAGAGCGACAATGCAGTCTTGACTTTTACATTTGTTGGTATGGCAACCGCAGAAGAGAAAGTTGGCGGACGCAGCGTGATAAATGTGGCGCTGTCGGACAAGAACGAACTCTCGGAAGTTGTCGTAACGGCAATGGGCCAAGTGCAGGAAAAGAAAACACTTAACTATTCAGTCCAAGCACTGAACTCCGACGAAGTCAACGCCGGTGCCGCCACCAACGTGGTCAACACCCTTCAGGGTAAGGTGGCCGGTGTGCAGGTGTCGATGACGGGAGGTTCGCCGAACTCCGGTTCGCAGATCATCGTCCGCGCCATTTCGTCAATCAACAACGCACAAAACAACGAGCCGCTTATCGTTGTCGATGGCATGCCAATCCGAGGCAACGGCCAGTCGGTGGCCGACCTTAACTCGAACGATATCGAGTCGATGTCGGTGCTGAAAGGCGCCGCCGCATCAGCTCTTTATGGTCAGGAAGGTGCCAACGGTGTCATCTTGATTACCACCAAGAGCGGCAAAAAAGGCTCCATTTCCGTCACTGCCAGCGCAAGCCTCGAAGTGTCGAATGTGGCTCGTGCTCCTAAGCTGCAGAAAAAATACATAGGCGGCTCGCAGGGATTCTACACCACCAACGCCGGCGGCGGCTGGGGTCCGCTCCTCCGCCCGGAAGACACTGTCTATGACAACCTCGGCAACTTCCTCGGCACAGGCATCCTCCAAAAGTACGACCTCTCAATCTCAGGCGGCGGCGAGAAATTCTCGTCCTACGCTTCGGTCAACTACATGGACAATGAAGGTGTCGTTCCCAAAGACTATCGCAAACGTCTCGGTTTCCTTATCAAAGGCGAATACAACCCCAGCGAACAGGTCAAAATCACCATGTCAACCAACGTGATTGAAACCACCTCCCGCGGATTCGGCAACTCCATGTCGACCATCTACGGCTGGGCAATCAACAAGGACATGAGCGACTATAAGCTCCTCAACGGACTTCCCAACTGGGCCGCCCGCTACGACGCTTGGGACGAACTGACCAACTCGCAGCGCCTCAACGCCGGCACTTCGCCCTACTATGGACGCAATATGGACCACTCCGAGACCCAGAGCACCCGCGTCATCTACAACGGCCAAATCTCCTACACCCCGATTAAAAACCTCACATTCACCGGCAAAATCGGTTACGATAAGGCGCACTCAACCTACGAATCGTATGTGGTGCCCCGTTTCGACGGATCGGAATTTATCGGCGGTCTCGAAGGTCTTGCTGAGGAAAACCTCATCAACACTTACTACGCCGGACACGGCTCGTACGATTTCGAGCCTTCGCGCAGCCAGCGCTTCACTGCTCAGGCCACCGGTAACTACCTCTGGGAAATCAACGACAAGTTTAAACTCAACTTCTTCCTCGGAGCTGAATATTCTGAATCAAAGAGCTATTCGGCAACGGTTTATGGTCAGAACTTCCTCCTCGACGGAGGTTTCTACTCGCTCAACAATGTTGACCCCACCTACTTCGCTAACAACATTACGCTCAACCACGCCAAACGCAACAAATTCGGCTACTTCGGCGAAATCCGTTTCGACTACCGTGGCATGGCTCAATTGTCAGTCACCGGACGTATGGACGGGTCCTCAACCCTCAAACAGGTCGATGCCGTCTATTTCTATCCTTCGGTGACCGCAGGTGTCATCTTCTCCGAGCTGTTTAAGATATCCAACGATGTCTTCTCTTATGGTAAGATTCGCGGTAACTTCGCTAAGGTCGGTAAGGACGCTCCCGCCAACCAGTTCTCGCGTAACTTCAAGCAGTGGCCCACATTCCCCGACGGCGGCTTTGGTGTGAACCCCGCCCTCTCATCGGCATCTTACCTCGAACCTGAGATGACCTCCACGTGGGAAATCGGTACTGACCTTCAATTCTTCAAACGCCGCACCCGTCTCGACCTCGCCTACTATTCAACGACGGTCGATAACCAAATCGTGACAGTGCGCGTCTCGCCCGCCGCCGGTATGATTCTCCAAACCCGTAATGAGGGTGAAATCGAGAACTACGGTGTTGAGGCAACTCTCGGTCAGGACATTATCACCACGAAGGACTTCGAATGGACAGCCAACCTCAACTTCTCGTTCAACCGCGGTCGCGTACGTTCACTCCCCGACGGCATCACCGAGCTGCAAGGCGGCCAATATGGCGACGTCTACGCTTCGGCATTCCTCGGCGGTTCAACAACGGCTCTCACCGGTAAGGACTACCTCCGCACCGAAGACGGTCAAATCGTGATTGACGAAAACGGCTATCCTCTCATCAGCCCATCGAAACAGAACCTCATCGGTAACCGCGAGCCCAAATTCCTCCTCGGTCTCGGCTCGACTTTCCGTTATAAGGATGTCACCATGTCGTTCCTCTTCGACGGTCGTTGCGGCGGCGATGTCTATAACCGCACATCGCAAATCAACCTATCCAACGGTCAGAACTATCTCCTCGAACGCTACCGCAACCGCGAAGTCATCTTCAACGGTGTGGTTCAGCAGCCCGACGGCACCTACAAGCAGAACACTACTCCGGTGGTATTCGACAGCCAGACAATCAACAACTACTTCGTAGTGGCTTCGTCGAACTTCGTCGAGGACGGCTCATATATCCGTTTGAGCTATGTCACCGTCGCCTACGACTTTGGCAAGCTGATGAAGAAGCTCGGCTCTCGCAACCCCGTCAAAGGGTTGAAGATTTCAGCAACCGGCCGTAACCTCTTCCTTCTCACAAAGTACACCGGATGCGACCCGCAGGTCATGAACAGCGCCAGCTACGGTACCGGCTCTATGGGTATCGACGCTTTCAACGTCCCCTCGCTCCGCAGTTTCAACTTTAATGTCAACTTAACATTCTAATCTTCGCACGCTATGAACAAAATTAAATCAATTTCAGTTGCAGTATTGGCGCTCGCCGGAATGACTTTCGCCGGCTGTGAAGATACTCTTTTCGAGAATGTGAACCCCGATGCGGCTCACTCCAACTCCGCCGAGCAGGCAATCCCTGTCGAAGTGTTCTATGCCAGCCAAATCGTTTACGACCACGCTGAATATTACATATATCTCTCGCAATGCCTCACCACTATGGGCAAGAGCCAAACCGGCTCATATTCCTATAAGCAGGGTTGGGAATTCCTTTCGATGAACCGCCACCCGCAATGGCGTCGCCACTTCTATGATATCGGCGTCAACGGACAGGACATCATCGAAAATTCCAAAAAACTCAACTCGCCCAACTACGAGCTTATCGTCCGCGCCATCAAACTCATGTCGTGCCAGCTCACGACCGATGCGTTCGGCGAAATGCCCCACAGCGAGGCTTACACCTCCATGGCTCCCCGCTACGACTCTCAGCCGTCGATCTACAAGGCTATGTTTGAAGAAGCCGATGAACTCATTAAACTCTTTGAAGACCCCGCTTACGTCAACAACCCCAACAACCAAGCCATCACCAAAAAGATGGACCGCGTCTATGCCGGCGACCTCAACAAGTGGAAAGGCCTCGTCTATGCCATCAAGGCTCGACTCCTTCTCCGCAATATCCCCAACGTTGACCGCTCCGCGTCAGTGCTGCAGAACATCATCGACACAGCCCAAAAAGCTATCGACTGCTGGCGTTCCGGCGACTTGTTGTACGGCCCTTGGTTCGGCAACGAGCCCCGCTACAACTACGACGGCGGCACCACCGAACAGAACGCTCCGTGGAGTATCGCTCAGCCCAAAATCAACACATGGGAGTCGCGCGACAACCTGCTCACATCGGCCGTTCCCTCGAAATTCTTTGTTGAGGACTGCCTCGGCGTGATTTTCCCCGGTGACGAAATGAAGCAAGGATTCTATGACCGCGTCAACGGCTACGGCTGCGACCCGCGTCTCCACCTCCTCTTCTATCCCAACAATGGCCCGATTTCCGCCTCTAAGGCCGACCAAAGCCGTGTCATGATTCGCTATCTTGAGAACAACATCGGCGCTGGTTCCACCTACAAACAAGCACACTTCCCCGACTTGTATGCAGGCGCTTACGCAGGCAATATCGATGCCTACAACGCCATCTTCACAATGGAAGAGCTCTACTTTATCCAGGCTGAAGCTTACTACTGGAAGGGCGACAAGGCCAAAGCGTGCGAACTCGCAAAAGAGGCCACACGCTGGAACATCCAACGCCACCTCGACCGCTATCTCATCGAAAGCGGTGTGGACGATGATGGCAACCCGCTTTATCCCGGAAACAAAAAGCCTACAGAGGGTTCTCACATGACGAAAAAATATTGGGATAACATGATTCTCGCTTTCCTCGACAATGCTCCCGATGCTTCGCTCTCGAAGGCTAAACCCGTAACCGAAATCGGCAATAAGCACTGGTTCTTCAATCCCTCCGAGTTTACCCTTTCCGACCTGATGATTCAAAAGTACATCGCCATGTACATGCAGCCCGAACAATGGAGCGACATGCGCCGTTACCACTATTCCAACAATCGTAATGGCATCGGCATAGGCGACGCAAACGAAATCATCTATCCGAAGCTCCGCCGTCCCTACAACCTGTATGCTCCTTACTGGGTTGACGGACTGACAGAAGCCGAAAAAGAGAAAACATGGATCCAGCGTCTTAATCCCGACCCCGAAACAGAAGAAAAGTACAACCGCGCGGAACTCGAACGCCTCGGCGCTTACAAGAACTACAAGTGGTTGCGCAAACCAATGATTTGGGCTGAGGACTATGGCGTACGCACTTCCCTCACAGCAGAATAAATCTCAAGGTTATTAATTCACAGTAATGATATCAACAATTATGAAATTGCAATATAAACTCAGCATTATGGCCTTGGGCTTGATGGCATTCACCTCATGCGACATCCACGACCCCATCGACGATGTCGTCGATCCCGGCCAATATGTCCCGACGTGCTTATGGGAAGTGGGCTCCACAACCTGCAAGGCTGGCGAATCGTTCACATTCCAAGGCAAATACTACACCGAACATGAGTTCACTCCCGACCATAGCGAAGTGTGGTACTCCGTGATCCGCGAGGAAAACGCTTCGGCTGGTATGAAGTTGACTTCGCTCATGGCTTACACGAAAACTTATTCGAAAACCGACAC
Organism: uncultured Bacteroidales bacterium; assembly: GCA_902795825.1. GTDB lineage: Bacteria > Bacteroidota > Bacteroidia > Bacteroidales > Muribaculaceae > RUG14106. Next base: position 2,690 of record CADBML010000096.1, on the reverse strand, counting down.
TGTGCGCAGCAATCAGATGATTGTTTCGTTCCCCCACTCCGAAGCTGTTTGGGACGGTTATGAATACGTTATCACTGGTGAAGTCCCCACCTCGTCGAATCTCGCCCCGCTTATGTGGAACACTCCCGACACTTGGGACCAGAAACGTTTTGACGGCTACTTCCCCGCAAACTTCAAAGAGGAGTTCTGTGCCGACGTGGTTGACCGATTCACTCGCGACAGCACCTACTACTCAGCTCTCCGCGACGTTTACATGAAGTATCCGTTCCCCAACTCACAGTTTGCCGAGGTTAACACTAAATATGGAGTAAACCTCCCCACCGACATCAAGTACACCGAAGACGAACAAGAGGCCGTCTCCGACAAGTCCGACCGCTGGTTTGCCACCACCGAGGCTTCGGAAGCCGCCATCATCGGCTACTACTACAAGACTGTCGATGCCGAAGGACGTACGATTATCCATGAAGTCCCGAAGGACTATGTCAACCCCGATGTCAACCTCTATCCGGTTTACAACGCCGCCGACTGGGTGTTCTGCCGCTATGACGACGACCTCGGTGCAATCATTTCCACCGTCCGCGCCAAATATATGCCGGCATTCAAAGAACTGCTTCAGTCAGTCAAATTTGAAGAATGGACTTACGACTCCGGTAACCGCAACTACAACATCAGTTTCGACCGCAAATACTCGCTCCAGAGCCGGTTCTACGTGTTCGACACTGCTGGAAACAAGGGTCGCGCTTCCGACATACGTGTTATCTCTATTAACTAATCTTTAACCGACTAACGATTATGAAATTTCTTAAGAAAATAGGCCTTTTTGCCGCCAGTCTTTTAGTGATGACCGCTTGCGTCGATAAGGACCCTGAATTCCAGGATTTCCCCGATCCCGATGTCGACTTCACCTACAATGTGGCCGGCGATGAATACACCCTCGACTTCTATGTGGTGACTTCCGTCCAGTTCAACAACGTGTCGTCGAAATCTGGTGCCGTCACTTGGAACTTCGGCGACGGCAAAACTTCTACCGATGCTAATCCCATCCACAAGTACGAAGCTGCCGGCCTCTATAACGTCACCCTCTCCATCGATGGAGTAGGAAGCCGCACATATCCTATCCTTATCCACGATATCGTGCCGATTCTCTCTGTGAAAGAACAGAGCGCCGACCCCCTCGTCATCAACGACGAGACGGTCGAACTCCAAATCGCGCTCCCGAACCCTGAAAACCTCAAGGTTAAGTACGTTTGGATTTTCCCCGAAGGCACGATGGACGCTAACGGCAACGAAATGACAACCTTCACCGGCTATTCTGATGAAACAGGTAAGGTCGATTATCCGGGTGCCTTGAAGTTCAAACACGTCGGTTCACAACGCATCAATATCGAAACATGGTTTGATACCGAAGGCGAAAACCGACGCCTCGAGGACGCTTACTACAATGTCCAAGTGGGCTGCAACTACGAATGCCCCACCCTCTACTACGCCACCTACCGCGGCAACATCAAAGCCTTCAAGCTCGTCGATTTCTCGAAGCTCCCCGAAGGCACGAAAGTGTTCCCCTACGATATGGGCGTGAACTCAGGTGCTATGCCTTTCAACCTCGCCTATGGCGAAGTGGAAACAACCGACGACGAGGGAGAGACCACTAATCAGGGTTGGATTTATATCGCCGATGCAGGTAAGCAATACTACTACATCAACGATGAAAACGGTGTGCTCGGCGACGGTAACATCACCGCCATGAAGGTCGATGGCACAGGTGTGAACCAAGTCATCACCAACGTCGGCGGCGCCGCATTCCTCGACCCATTCCAGATGCAGGTTTATGACGGTAATATCTACTACACCGACCGTAACACCGGAATCTCCGCTATCCCGCAGACTACCCGTGGCGCCGTCGAAGGCAAGAAGAGTCCTACCGAACGCGAAAACTACTTCGTCAAGAACAACCTCATTCCTTACTATAACAGGTTGGGTCTGGGCTTCGGCGCAATTCATGCAGGTTTCCAACGCGACTCACGTGGTGTTTGGTGGTGGGGCAAAAACTACAACGGGAACGGCATTTATCGTTTCAAATCAACCGACATTTATGCCACCGAGGCAGCGGCAGCGGCAGCTGAAATTCCTTACACAGTTGTTGCAAGTGGCATTAAAATGCGTTGCTTCGTCATTGATGAGGCTAGAAAGACCCTCTTCATTTGGCGTCTGTTGATTGACGAGGGCTTGAATGTTTATGACCTCCCTGACGATAAGGGCGAATGTCCGCAAGGCTCCGCTCGTCAGAAGTTCTTGATGGACTGCGATCCTATCAACTCCACCGCAGAGGAAGGTGTATATGTAACCCAACTTGCTCTCGACGCTGAATCGGGCTGCGTTTACTTCGCTTTCCGACCCACTGCTACCGACTCGTCGAAACTCCCCGCCGGCATCTGTGTCTACAATCCCGAAACCAAGGAGATTAAACACTACGGCGAAGGCAACGACCTCGCTCTCGGTGCAGTTGTCTGTCCCCGCAAGTCGAAACTCTTCTAATCTGATTGTCAGATAGCTCTCTCAAAGGTAACTGCCGCCTATATTTGTTCGGCGGTTACCTTTGTTTGTAAAACCTCAAGGATTTTTTTAGACTTCTTTTGAATTAGATAATGAAAAAAACGTTCAAAAATGTTCTTGCTGTGGCGTTTCTTGCT
>CADBML010000095.1 GCA_902795825.1 uncultured Bacteroidales bacterium | reverse complement strand
GTTCGGGTTGGGAATCAACACAATGAGTTTGGGCGGAATCGCAATAGCCATTGGCTCGCTTGTGGATGATGCCATCGTGGATGTCGAAAATGTGAACAAACGGCTGCGGCTTAACAGCCAATCCCCCACTCCACTGCCCGCCCGCGACATCATTTATGAGGCGTCGGCCGAAGTAAGGCTGCCGATTTTCAATTCTTCGCTGATCATCATAGCAAGTTTTCTCCCCCTTTTCTTCCTTACCGGAGTGGAAGGACGGATGCTGATTCCTCTTGGAGTGTCATTCATTGTGGCTCTGGTGGCCTCCACGCTTGTAGCCTTAACGATTACTCCAGTCCTTTGCAGTTATCTGCTTGAAAGAAAAACGGATAAACGACACGGTCGCGACACCCGTATAGTGGTTTTCTTTAAGAGCATACTAGAAAAATGCTTGAAGTGGAGCCTTTCACACAGTAGAATACTCCTTTATTCCACGGCTGCGCTTTTCGTCATGGCTGTGGTCGCCTTTTTCTCGCTCGGCAGAAGTTTTCTCCCTTCGTTCAATGAAGGCTCTTTAACAATCAACGTGGGCACACTCCCTGGCATATCACTCGAAGAAAGCGACCGCATCGGACGCGAGGCTGAGAAAATCATCCTTTCTATGCCTGAGATTCACACGGTTTCTCGCCGCACAGGGCGGGCCGAACTTGAGGAGCATGCTCTTGGCGTGAATGTGTCGGAACTCGACGCACCTTATAAATTGTCGGGCCGTTCGCGCAATGAGATGGTGCGTGAACTTCGCTCTAAACTCAATGAAATTCCCGGAACAAATATTGAGATAGGTCAACCGATTTCTCACCGTATTGACGCAATGATGTCGGGCGCAGAATCCCAAATAGTAATTAAGGTATTCGGCGATGACCTGAACCGACTTTACACAATCGGACAACGCATTAAGCATGAGATGAGCGAAATCGACGGCATTGTTGACGCAAATGTTGAGCAACAGACATCGCGCCCGCAACTCGACATTCGTCCGCGTCGTGAAATGATGGCGCGTTTTGGCATAAAAATCACCGACTTCGCAAAATTTGTCAGCATGGTGGTGGGCGGCGAAACGGTGTCGCAGGTATATGAGGACGGCCTCCCTTACGATCTCACAGTGAGAGTGAACGATGACCGGCGTTCCACACGCGAGCGTATAGAATCCCTGCTAATCGACAGCAATATCGGGAAAATTCCATTGAGCTACGTCGCGGATGTCGTTTCGACATCAGGTCCGAACACGATTAACCGAGAAAATGTCAATCGGCGTATTATGATTTCCGCTAACGTCGATGGCCGCGACCTTCGGGGTGCGGTTAACGAAATCCGCAAGAAAATCGAGCAAAACGTAAAATTGCCCGAGAACTACTACATCACATACGGCGGCCAATTCGAGAGCGAAGCAAAAGCGTCGCGCACACTTGCCTTTGCTGCCATCGGTGCAATTTTTGTGATATTTCTCCTTCTATATCAAGAATTTAAAAACTTGCGTCATTCAGCAATCATACTGATTAATATGCCATTGGCCTTGATTGGCGGTGTGGTTATTATTTTATTGACCGCAGGAGAAATAAATATTCCCGCTATAATCGGTTTCATATCTTTGCTCGGTATTTCCACACGAAATGGAATGCTTCTTATCTCGAGATTTAATCACTATCGACATCAAGGAATATCGCTGGCCGATAGTGTGATGAAAGGGTCGCTTGACAGAATTAGCCCAATTTTAATGACTGCTTTGACTTCCGCTCTTGCGCTCTTGCCCATTGCTCTTCGAAGCGGAGAACCCGGCAACGAGATACAGTCACCACTTGCGATTGTCATTCTCGGCGGCCTCATTTCTGCCACATTACTGAACTTAATAGTTACCCCAACTGTTTATTATTTAATTGAACGAAGAAATGAAAAAAAATAGAATAACGTTAACCGTTCTATCGTTGATAATAGCCCTTTCGGCCTTTTCGGCAGATTACACTTCCGTCATTCGTCAAATCGCCGAAAATAATTCCGAGATTAAAGTCATTGAAGCAAAAGCCTCTGGCGATGTCAGTTCGTTGCTTCCAGCCAACAATCTTCCGGATCCAGAAATTGACTATGAGCAAGTCTTTGGAAAAGCGGGACAAAAATGGGGCTTATCAGTCAGTCAATCCATGGAATGGCCAGGCGTGTATTCAAGCCGTAGCCGTGCCATTGCCGCTGAAGCAGAAGCTCTATCATTCGCCTCGACATCAAGGAAACTTGAGATTCTTTCTGAAATAAAGCAAACTATTATAAAAATTGTCTATGCCAAAAAGAAAATTGCGCTTGTCACACGTCAACTTGAACTAATAGACGAACTATCGGCAAAATACAAAAAAAGTTACGAAATGGGTAATTCCACAATCCTCGACATAAACAAACTGAAGATAGAGCGTTTAGGTTACGAGCATCGTCTTGACGATTGCCGATTGGAGTTGGCATCCCTTTCGGCAGACTTGAAGGCTCTTAATGGAGACAAAAACGTTGATAAAATAGTCGAAGCGATTTCAGGCTATCCGTCCGACACGATTCTTCCAGAAAGCGAATATTATCGCTTAGTCGCAGAATACGACCCCGATTCACGCGTCAACGCCCTGCTTTCGAAAACAGAAGATTTTCGTATCGACCAATTGTCAAAAGAGTCCTTACCCGACTTCCGCATTGGCTACAAACACACTTTTGAACTCGGTGACCACTTCAACGGTTTTAGCATCGGCATTACGCTGCCATTCTTCTCAAACCGCTACAAGAAAGCGGCTGCAATTTCACGAAAAGAGGCTTATGACGTAGCCGCTAATTATGCCATTGAAAAAAGTTCGGCTGAAATCAGAAAAACAATGAAAGAAGCGACCGACCTTAAACGACAACTTGAAAAATATTCTCCAATTATTAATGACAGTCGAAATGCTTCCACATTGCGCAAAGCTCTTGACGGAGGACAGATTTCATTATTGACATTCATTCAAGAACTCAACTACTTTGTTGATGCAGAAGGAGAAAGTCTTGAAATCGAATATGAATATGCTTCTACGTTGGCAAAATTAAACCGCTACTCCTTATTGAGCAACGGTTTGTGACGCTTAGTCGAGTTTAAGGACTGCAAGGAATGCTTTTTGAGGCACATCGACCGAACCAATCCGTTTCATTCGTTTTTTTCCGGCTTTCTGCTTCTCAAGGAGTTTTCGTTTACGGGTAATGTCGCCGCCATAACACTTGGCGGTGACATCTTTTCTGACTGCCTTGATGGTTTCGCGGGCAATAATCTTCGCACCGATAGCGGCCTGAACAGCCACGTCGAATTGCTGACGGGGAATCAATTCCTTCAGTTTCTCGCACATTCTTCGGCCGAATGACTGGGCATTGTCGATGTGGGTCAAAGTCGATAAGGCATCGACGCTTTCACCGTTGAGAAGTATGTCGAGTTTGACAAGGCGGGAGTCGCGAAAATCCTGTATATGATAGTCGAAAGAGGCGTATCCTTTCGATATTGATTTCAGCTTGTCGTAGAAGTCGATGACGATTTCGCCGAGCGGAATATCGAAGATAAGTTCCATTCGATTGCCAGAGATATAATCTTGTCGGATTAAGATGCCGCGTTTGCCAAGACAGAGTGTCATGATTGGACCGATATAGTCGGCTGCGGTTATTATCGACGCCCTGATATAAGGCTCTTCAATATGGTCGATGAGCGTCGCTTCGGGAAGCCCTGACGGGTTGTGCACCTCCTTCATTTCGCCGTGCTTGTCAAACACATGGTAAGAAACGTTAGGGACAGTGGTAATCACATCCATGTCAAATTCGCGGCTCAATCGCTCTTGCACAATCTCCATGTGAAGAAGTCCGAGGAATCCACAGCGGAAACCGAATCCCAAAGCGGCCGACGATTCGGGCTGGAATGTCAGGGAGGCGTCGTTGAGCTGAAGCTTTTCCAAAGAGGCACGTAAATTCTCGAAGTCTTCGGCATCAATGGGATACACGCCGGCGAAAACCATGGGCTTGACTTCCTCAAATCCGTCGATGGCAGATTCACAAGGACGATTGACGTGGGTTATCGTATCGCCCACTTTCACTTCTTTGGAGGTTTTGATGCCTGAAATGATATACCCGACGTTGCCGGCGGAAATTTCATCGCGCGGCGACATCGTGAGTTTCAGAACACCGACTTCGTCGGCATCATACTCTTTACCCGTAGCTACAAATTTGACGAAATCTCCTTTTTTGATTCTTCCGTTGACTATTTTGAAATAAGCAATAATGCCTCGAAAGGGATTAAACACGGAGTCGAAAATAAGTGCCTGAAGAGGCGCGTCGGGATCGCCTTTTGGGGCAGGAATGCGCTCAACGATGGCATTAAGTATATCCACCACACCCATTCCGGTCTTTCCGCTGGCACGGATAATGTCGGAAGGGTCGCAACCAAGCAAATCGACGATTTGGTCCTCGACTTCTTCCGGTTTTGCGCTATCGAGGTCGCACTTGTTAATGACGGGGATTATTTCAAGATCATTTTCAATCGCCATATATAGGTTGGAGATTGTCTGAGCTTGGATGCCCTGCGAAGCGTCAACGATAAGGAGAGCGCCTTCGCACGCGGCAATCGAGCGCGAGACCTCGTAGGAGAAATCGACGTGTCCCGGAGTGTCGATGAGGTTGAGAATGAAACGTTCGCCATTATATGCGTATTCCATCTGAATGGCATGGCTTTTGATGGTGATTCCGCGTTCGCGTTCAAGATCCATGTCGTCGAGCACCTGAGCCTGTAAATCCTTTTGGTCGATGGTCTTTGTGTACTCCAGCAGGCGGTCGGCAAGAGTGCTCTTGCCGTGGTCGATATGGGCGATTATGCAAAAATTCCTGATATTGTTCATTTTTGGATTTAGAATGGCGGTTTTTCGGATGATTGCGACAAATCGACAGTGCCATTTGTGAAAGGCTCCGATGAGAGATTGTCGTCGTTGAGTTTTGAGCCCATTTTGCTTGGGGCGGCATTTGTGACGTCGGACCAGTTTTGGAATCGGGCAAATCGGTGGATGAAACGGAGATCGATGTCGGCGGTACTGCCACTGCGGTGCTTGGCAATAATGAACTCTGCGAGTCCTCTGACATCTCTGCCTTCGGGATCAACGCCCGATTTATAGCGCACCTCAGGACGGTTGATGAAGCAAACCATATCAGCGTCCTGTTCGATGGCACCACTCTCGCGGAGGTCGGAAAGTTGCGGTCGGGCGTTGGCATCGGTTCGCGACTCAAACGAGCGGTTGAGCTGTGACAATGCAATAATTGGAATGTCGAGCTCTTTGGCGAGTTGTTTAAGAGAACGAGAAATTTTGCTGACTTCTTGTTCGCGGCTGCCGAAATTCATGCCCGTTGCGTTCATGAGTTGAAGATAGTCGATGATAATTACTTGGATGCCGTGTTCGCGCACAAGACGACGCGCTTTGGTTCGCAATTCAAGAACGGAAAGCGAAGGCGTGTCATCGATATAAATTGGCGCTGTAATGAGATTCTGCACTCTCGACATTAACTTGTCCCATTCAGGCTGGGTGAGCTGGCCGCTTTTGATTTTATCGCCTTCGATTTCGCAAGTGTTCATTATAAGGCGATTGACAAGCTGGATGTTCGACATCTCAAGTGAAAAGACGGCCACTTTGGTGTTGTAATCTACAGCCATATTCTTTGCCATAGAAAGCACGAACGCCGTTTTGCCCATTGCCGGACGAGCGGCGATAATAATCAAGTCGGAATTCTGCCACCCTGATGTGACTTTATCAATGTCGATAAAACCTGTTTCAAGACCGCTCAAGCCCGATTTGTTGGCGGCAGCCTGAATCTGATTAATTGCCTGAGTTATAATAGGGTCGATTTGTACGACATCTTTTTTGAGATTGCGTTGGGAAATCTCAAAAAGCGCACCTTCGGCGTTTTGAAGAACGTCGTCGATGTCGAGCGATTCATCGAAAGCACGATTTTCCACATTCGACGCGAAATTAATAAGCTCACGTGCGACATACTTTTGGGCAACAATGCGGGCATGGTAATCGATGTGGGCGCCAGATGCCACTCGGGATGTCAGTTCGGAAATGAATACTGGACCACCCACTTCGTCGAGAGTGCCGTTTGTGCGCAGTTGCTCGACGACGGTCAGCATGTCAATGGGCTGTTGTGCGGCTCCGAGTGTCTGAATCGCTTCGTAGATTTTTCCGTTTGCCGGTTCATAAAAACTTTCAGGTTTCAAAAGATCACACACATTAGAGTATGCGTCCTTTTCAAGCATCAAAGCCCCAAGAACAGCTTCTTCGAGATCCTTATCGTGTGGAGGAATCCTCCCTCCATTTTCATATAATGGGGCGTTGCGATTGCCGCGTTGATTGTTTTTATTATTGTTATCAGCCATAATAATAATCTGTATCGTTTTTTCACTTTGCAAAATTACAAAAAAGTCAACGAAAATGTGTATTTTTGTAAAATAATGATATCAACATTTTTTCAACAATATGGTAGTTTTCCCGAATCCAAAGATTAATCTTGGCCTTAACATAGTGTCGCGTCGCAGTGACGGGTATCACAATATCGAGACTATATTTTATCCTGTGACATCAATTCTTGATGTGTTGGAAATCGTTGTCGCGCCGAAAGGGTCGCCCACCACTCTCAGCGTCACAGGCAACGCAATAGATTGCCCCGTTGAGAAAAATTTGGTTATGCGGGCTTATTCCCTTCTTAACCAAATACATAGTTTGCCCAATGTGGATATTCACCTTCACAAACGAATTCCCGACGGTGCCGGTTTGGGCGGTGGTTCGGCTGATGCCGCATTCATGTTGAAGGCATTGAACGAGCTGTTTCAATTAGGCCACACTCAGTCCGAATTGTCGGCTCTTGCTTCAACGCTTGGAGCCGACTGCGCATTTTTCATATATAACAGGCCTATGCTTGGGACGGGCATCGGGAATGATTTGACACCTGTCGATGTGGATTTGTCGGATTATGAAATACGAATGGAAAAACCAGACGTCAGCATTTCGACTAAAGAGGCCTATTCTAATGTGCTCCCCGCCTACCCGGAAGTTCCACTTAATGAGATTATCAAGCGTCCTGTTGAAGAGTGGCGTGACGACTTGAAGAACGATTTTGAAAGGAGCGTGTTCCCGCTTCATCCCGAAATAGCCAAGATCAAACAGCGCAATTATGAGCTGGGGGCGGTCTATTCTTCCATGTCGGGCTCCGGGTCGGCAGTGTTCGGCATTTTTAAGAACAACTGATTGTGCTATCGAAAGAAGGAGCACTCCCCCACTAAAAAATATAGGCATAAAATTGTTTGAATAATAGATTGTTGTGTGAAAAGCAATAATAAAGGGCTAAAAAATATTTTGAAAAACCAGCTATTATGGCTAAATTTGCGGATGAAATGAGAATGCCAAAAGAGGCGAACCATACCACATCGAAGTAGATTGGGAAACTCATCAATTATTTCTAAATTCCGAGAACCGCTTTGCCATCCAATGGCGGGCCCTGACCGAAAGGTGGCTAATAACCCAAGGGATTACAAAGGATGGGAGGCACTCAAATCCTGCTTTTCGGAGTTTCATCACATCCTTCGGTGTGGCTCTTTAATCGGCGACAAAAAAGTCGCCGATTTTTTTGTGATGTATAAGTGAATTGGCACGGATTATGCATTGACTATTGCAAAACAATTCAACAACATTAAATAATATATTATGAACATTCAACCATTGGCCGACCGAGTATTAATACTCCCCACCCCGGCAGAAGAAAAGACGATCGGCGGAATCATCATTCCAGATTCAGCCAAGGAAAAGCCCCTCAAAGGCAAAGTGATAGCAACAGGTAAAGGCACAAAAGACGAAGAGATGGTAGTCAAATCAGGCGACGAAGTCCTTTATGGAAAATATGCCGGCACCGAAGTGGAAATTGAAGGCGAAAAATACCTAATCATGCGCCAATCTGATATTTTGGCTATAATCGCGTAAATGTTAACAACTAATTAAACACAAATATAGCTATGTCAAAAGAAATTAAATTCAATATCGCTGCTCGCGACGAACTGAAAAAAGGCGTTGACGCATTGTCCGACGCTGTGAAAGTGACCCTCGGTCCGAAGGGCCGCAATGTGATTATCGACAAGAAATTTGGCGCCCCCCACATCACAAAAGATGGCGTGACAGTGGCTCGTGAAGTTGAACTTGAGGACCCGTTCCAGAACATGGGCGCACAGCTCGTGAAAGAGGTCGCGTCGAAAACTGGTGACGACGCTGGCGACGGCACGACAACCGCCACCGTTCTCGCACAAGCTATCATCACCGAAGGCCTTAAGAACGTTGCCGCAGGAGCTAATCCAATGGATGTGAAGCGTGGCATTGACAAGGCTGTCGCAACTGTAGTGGCTCAAATCAAAGAAATGTCGCAGGAAGTCGATGACGATCTTAATAAGATTGAGAATGTGGCCCGCGTATCGGCAAACAACGATGATGAAATCGGCCGCCTTATTGCTGAGGCTATGGAAAAAGTCAAGAAAGAAGGTGTCATCACAGTCGATGAAGCCAAAGGCACCGACACCACAGTTGATATTGTCGAGGGTATGCAGTTCGACCGTGGTTACATTAGCCCATATTTCGTGACTAATACTGAAAAAATGGCATGCGAAATGGAGAACCCCTTCATTCTTCTTTATGACAAAAAGATTTCCAACCTCAAAGATATGCTCCCAGTGCTTGAGCCGGCTGCTCAGTCGGGTCGTCCATTGCTTATAATCGCCGAGGATGTTGATCAAGAAGCACTTGCCACACTTGTCGTCAACCGTCTTCGCGGTTCGTTGAAAGTTTGTGCGGTCAAGGCACCCGGTTTTGGCGACCGTCGTAAAGAAATGCTTGAAGACATCGCCATCCTCACTGGAGGTGTTGTCATTTCAGAAGAGAAAGGAATGAAACTTGAAGGCGCTACCCTTGAAATGCTCGGTACGGCCGACAAAGTCACTGTTGGTAAAGAGAACACTACAATCGTTGACGGTCGAGGCGACAAGGAAGCTATAGCCGCACGAGTAGCGCAAATAAAGGTTCAAATCGAAGGCACAAAAAGCGACTACGACCGCGAGAAACTTCAGGAACGCCTTGCAAAATTAGCCGGTGGTGTGGCTGTTCTTCACATTGGCGCACCTTCGGAAGTGGAAATGAAAGAGAAGAAAGACCGCGTTGACGACGCATTGAGCGCAACCCGAGCTGCCATAGCAGAGGGCATCGTCCCTGGCGGCGGCGTGGCATATATCCGATGCATCGACGCTCTTTCCGATATCAAAGGGGCAAATACAGACGAGAACACTGGTATTGCTATCGTTCGCCGTGCAATTGAAGAACCTCTTCGCCAAATTGTGGCAAACGCCGGTTTGGAAGGAGCTGTTATCGTTCAGCGCGTGAAAGACGGCAAAGGCGACTTTGGCTATAATGCCCGTTCCGACAAATATGAGAACTTGTTTGAGACTGGAGTAATCGACCCCGCCAAGGTGGCAAGAGTCGCTCTCGAGAACGCCGCATCAATTGCCGGAATGTTCCTTACGACAGAATGTGTCATTGCCGACAAAAAAGAAGAAACCCCTGCGCCTGCGATGGGTAATCCCGGAATGGGCGGGATGGGCGGAATGATGTAATTCGTCAATCACATTCAGACAAAAAAGTCGGAAATCATAACGGTTTCCGACTTTTTTTGATTAAATTGTCTTATTCACTTTATAAGGGTTGGAAAGGAATCGTAGAATGTGGGATCTTCGCCAACACAAATTTTGGTGATAATGCCTTTAGGATTGATAAGATATTTTGTCGGGTAGCCATCGACACCATAACGAGTTTCGACCATGTCGAGTTCCTCGACTGCGCTACTGTCGCTAAACACCTGAATCCAAGGCATCTCATATTTTTTCAGCCCATCGAGCCAAGCCTCGCGGCTTTGTTCTCGGCAAGCGATGCTAATGATTTCAAGTTTGGATTTGTATTTAGCATAGTTCTCTTTCATTTGTGGTATTCCCTTTATGCACCATGGACACCAAGTTCCCCAAAAGTCAAGAATCACCCATTTTCCGCGGAATTGGCTAAGAGTTACGAGTTTGCCATTTTCGTTTGGAAGAACGAAGTCGGGTGCGGCTTTGCCCTCAGTGACATTTTCTTTCATACGTTTGAGCACAATTTTTCTCGACACCTGCTTAAGCGTCTGATCAAGCATTGGTTTCATGAAAGAGTTTTTCACTTCAGGAGATAGCGCCTCGGCAATTGACAACGCTTCGTCGGGGTCATCGATATAATTCAAGGCGACAATCGATGCCATAGAGTTAGGGTTGTTTTTGGCAAAACTGCGGAATGAGCCAAGCCAATCATAATAAGCTTTCTCGAGAGCCGCGCGGTTGGACTCGTCGCGTGGAATAGCATCAAAAGCGTCGCGTAGCGGTTTGGTGGAATCGTTCATGCGACGGATTTCATCCATAATAAGGTTGCCCCTAACTATAGCGTTAAGGTCGTCGCCCTCTTTTGTCACTTCAATAACAAGATTGTCGTTCTCTTCAGCATAGAACTCGAAATATTCCCGCTCGTCTTCTGTGGGTTCGACTATATAGCGGCGGGCCGGTCCTTCGGGGAAATTTATGTGGAATGCGCCGTCGGTAAGGGTTGCCGTATCGACTACAAGAAGAGAGTCGGTTTTGCTTTTGACCTTAAAAAAGTCATCTATTGTAGCACTATACACCACTATTGCTTGGGAAGGGATACCTTTAGTGACGATTTTTGCGCCGGCGAAAGCACATAAAGAGAGCATGACGGCCGTGAAGGCACAGAGGATTTTCTTCATTGTCGTAATTACTTTTATGATATATGAATCAAATAGAAATTATTGTTTGTTGAGGCGTTTGCGTTCGATTTCATCAAGGACAATCTTACGCAAGCGGATGTGATTCGGGGTGACTTCTACATATTCGTCGGCTTTGATGTATTCAAGGGCTTCTTCAAGGCTGAAAACAATCGGCGGGATTATGCGAGCCTTTTCATCAGTGCCTGACGCGCGCACATTTGTGAGTTTTTTAGTTTTGGTCACGTTCACCACTATGTCGCCTTCCTTGGCGTTCTCCCCCACTACCTGACCTGCATAAACCTCCTCTTGCGGGAAAATGAAGAAACGGCCGCGGTCCTGTAATTTATCGAGGGCGTATGCGAATGCGGTTCCTGCTTCCATCGCGATGAGCGAACCATTTACACGGCGCTCTATATCGCCTTTCCACGGCTGGAACTCAAGAAATCTGTGAGCCATAATGGCTTCCCCGGCAGAACCAGTGAGCACATTGTTGCGGAGACCGATTATGCCTCGCGAGGGAATGTTGAATTCGATATGTATTCGGTCGTTTTGTGTTTCCATTGCCACCATTTCGCCACGACGTCGAGTGACCATGTCGATAATTTTGCTGGAATATTCTTCCGGTACATTGATTGTCAATTGTTCAATCGGCTCACATTTCACGCCGTCAATTTCCTTTATAATCACTTGCGGCTGCCCCACTTGCAATTCATATCCCTCACGGCGCATCGTTTCGATGAGAACGGAAAGGTGGAGCACACCACGACCAAAAACAGTCCATTTGTCTTCGCGGTCGGTATTCTCCACGCGCAGGGCAAGGTTGCGGTCGAGTTCTCGAAAAAGGCGATCGCGTATGTGGCGCGAGGTGACGTATTTGCCGTCTTTGCCGAAGAATGGGCTGTCGTTAATTGTAAATGTCATCGACATCGTCGGTTCATCGATGGCAATGCGTGGCAGAGGTTCGGGATTTTCCGGAGATGAAATAGTGTCGCCGATTTCAAAGCCCTCAACCCCAACGAGGGCGCAGATATCGCCGCTTTTCACCATATCGGCCTGTTTGCGTCCCATCCCTTCAAAAGTCAGCAACTCTTTGATGCGCTGCTTGACAACAGAACCGTCCTTTTTGCACAAAGCGATGTCCATTCCCTGACGTATTTCGCCTCTATGAACCCGTCCGATTGCTATCCTTCCCACATAGTTGGAATAATCGAGCGATGTGATAAGCATTTGCGGATCACCTTCTATTTGTTGCGGTGCTGGGATATGCTCTATTATAGCATCGAGCACGGGAAGAATATTGTCGGTCGGCTTTTGCCAGTCAGTACTCATCCAGCCTTGTTTGGCCGAGCCGTAAATCGTCGGGAAATCAAGTTGCTCTTCTGTGGCATCAAGATTGAACATTAGGTCGAACACCATCTCTTGAACTTCGTCGGGTCGGCAATTTGGCTTGTCAACTTTGTTAATGACAACAACTGGTTTAAGCCCCATTTGTATGGCCTTTTGGAGCACGAAGCGGGTTTGTGGCATAGGTCCCTCAAAAGCATCGACAAGCAGGAGGCAACCGTCGGCCATATTGAGCACGCGCTCCACCTCTCCCCCGAAATCGGCGTGACCTGGGGTGTCGATTATGTTAATTTTATATCCTTTATAGTTGATTGAGACGTTTTTTGAGAGTATGGTGATGCCTCTTTCCCGTTCAAGGTCGTTATTGTCAAGGATTAGTTCGCCGGCATTTTGATTCTCTCGGAAGAGATTGCCGGCCATTAGCATTTTATCTACAAGAGTGGTTTTGCCATGGTCAACGTGGGCAATAATGGCAATATTTCGGATGTTTTGCATACAATATTTTATTTATTGTGCAAAATTAAAAAAAACTTCTCTAAATAGCAAATACAAACAGCGTGGTCACCACGGCAACATTATCAACAACAACATCGTTAGATGCGGTTGCCCTGGCTCATTATTATCATAATTTGCGGAAGTCGGAGAAAAGTGTTAACTTTGTAGGTTGAAACAGAAACATGATTATGCTAAGCTACAACACCCAATTAAAAAAGCTGATTTTACCCGAATATGGGCGGAATGTCCAAAAAATGGTGGACCATTGCATGACTATATCCGACCGCGAAGAGCGGAACGCTTGCGCCCGCACTATTGTGAAAACAATGGCCAGCCTCACCCCCGATTTGAAGGACGTTGAAGACTATGAGAGTAAATTGTGGGACCACCTCGCCATAATGTCGAATTTTGAGCTTGACGTGGATTATCCGTGCGAAATCATAGCAAAAGAGAACATCAACGAGGCACCCGAACGCATAAGCTATAGCCGTCCTCAAATGCGTTACCGCCATTATGGCAGATGCCTTGAGCAGATGATTGAAAAAGTGCGGCTAATGGAGGGCGGACAAGAAAAGGACTACCTTATTTCATTGCTCGCCAACCACATGAAAAAACTTCAGCTTGCCATCAACGCCGAAGGTGTTGACGACGAGAAAATCTTTAGTGATTTTGCCGAATATACTCACGGTGACATACTGATGTCGGCAGATTCTTATAGGCTTCACGATTTCAAAATCGTCCAACCCGCCACAGGAAAGAAGAAAAAGAAAAAATGATAAAAGAAGCCGACATAGTGAAGATTGGGGCGGTTGTTAAAGCCGCAGGTACGTCGGATACGGATGCGATCGTCACAATGAAGTTGCCTCCTCTGTGCGACAATGTCGATGCCATGCCGGCGATAATCATGAAATTAGACGGCATTTTCATCCCATTCTTTGCCAAGGAATTCGAGATTGTCGGAGATTATGAAGACGGCGTGGTTTACGAGTGCCATTTTGAGAATGTGTCGTCTGCCGACATCCGACAAATGCAAAAAGCAGATTTGTGGGTGTTAAACAGTGATGCCGACCATTTTGAGCATTATGAAGATGGCGCACCGCAAGTGGTTGGTTACGCCGTTATTGCTGACGGTGTTAACATAGGAGTGATTGACGACATTGACACCACAACCGACAATGCTTTGCTGGTGGTGAACAGTCCGTCGGGTGAGGAATATTTCATCCCCGCAGCCGACGATTTTATCGACGACATCGACACCGAAAACGAAATTATAACTATGACACTTCCCGATGGACTGCTAAAAATAAACTCAAAATAAAGATATGTTATGGACTTGTTAGAATTTGACGACAATATTTCTTCCATCCGTCAACGAGTTGGCGAGGACATTAGTGCAAAATATACCGATGACGACATTATTGACATTATCGACTGTGTTTACGACTATTACGAAATCAACGGCTTGCTGGATATTGACATTTCTGACGACGAAGACGAAGTGATCGACGCCGACGATGTGGTGGCTTATGCGAAAAAAATGATTAGCCGTGACAAGCATAGCCGAATCGCGCTTGATGATGTCGAACCGCTAGTGGTTGCCGAATTGAAGTATGAAGAAGAACAAGAAGAACTGTAGGTCTAGAAATGTCGTTTAATAATGTGTCATGTCGTGCTACGTAACGATGTTTTAATCAAATAAACAATGAATTAACAATGAAAATTCGTCATATCTTAATTGCATTTTCATTTGCAGCCGCGGTGTGCTTTCCGCTGTCGGTTTTTTCCGACGTTTCGAATGTGCTCACATCTAAGGCCATATCAACCGTCACGTCAGATGATGCCGACGACATATTCGACAAAACAATCAACCAAAACATTTTGTCGCCAAAGATTGGTTCCGGTCAGAAAAACCAAATTGTTGAATATCAAAAAAGACAGGCGAAAGAACTTATTGAAAAGGGTTATAGTGTGTCAAGCACACGCGATGGGTTGGTACTCGTCGTGACAATAGAGGCGGACAAGCTTTTTGTGCCAAACGACACAAGTATGCGCGCTTCGGCCCAGCCCATGATGAAGTTCTTTTCACATTATCTCAAGGATGCCGGTATGTGGAAAATGCTGCTTGTCATGCACACCGACAACACTGGAAGCCCCAAGTATCTGAAGAAGATTTCTGAAGCCCGCGTGGACTTTATATATTATTGGCTCTCTGAGAAGTCGGACCATCCCGAACTTCTTGTGCCCTACGCGCTTGGAGGCACCTGCCCCACTCTACCCAACAATTCGATGGAAAACCGCGAAAAAAACCGACGGCTTGAGATTTATCTTATTCCCGCTGAAAAAATGATTAAATTGGCGAAAGAAAACAAACTTAAATGATAATATAAAAATGGCAATTGAACTTAAAGATCTTACAAAAAGAGCCGACAATTATTCACAATGGTATAACGATTTAGTTGTCAAAGCCGACCTTGCAGAACAGTCTGCGGTCAGAGGCTGCATGGTGATAAAACCTTATGGCTACGCAATATGGGAAAAAATGCAACATGAATTGGACCGGATGTTCAAGGAAACGGGGCATGTCAACGCCTACTTTCCCCTGTTAATTCCAAAGTCGTTTCTCAGCCGCGAAGCCGAGCATGTCGAAGGTTTCGCCAAAGAATGTGCCGTAGTGACACATCACCGACTGATGAACTCTCCCGACGGACAAGGTGTTGTGGTTGACCCTGAAGCACGTCTTGAAGAAGAGCTCATCATTCGACCCACATCGGAAACTATCATTTGGAACACTTACAAGAATTGGATTCATAGCTATCGCGACTTGCCCATTTTGTGCAATCAATGGGCCAATGTGATGCGTTGGGAAATGCGCACCCGAATGTTTCTGCGCACAGCGGAATTCCTTTGGCAAGAGGGTCACACCGCCCATGCCACAAAGGAAGAGGCTTTGGAAGAAGCGACGAAAATGATTAATCTGTATGCCGACTTCGCCGAGCGGTTTATGGCAGTCCCCGTTATTAAGGGCGTCAAAACCGCCCACGAACGTTTTGCCGGCGCTCTCGAAACATTCACTATCGAGGCCATGATGCAAGACGGAAAGGCTCTCCAGTCGGGCACTTCGCATTTCTTGGGTCAGAACTTCGCCAAAGCATTCGACGTGAAGTTTATCAACAAACAAAACGAATTGGAATATGTCTGGGCTTCGTCGTGGGGAGTTTCCACTCGTCTTATGGGCGCACTTATTATGACCCATTCTGACGACAACGGACTTGTGTTGCCTCCACGTTTGGCGCCGACACAGGTGGTCATAGTGCCTATCTTCCGCAATGACGAGCAATTGGCAATCATCAACGAAAAAGTAGAGCCAATTGTCGCACAACTCAAATCGGCGGGCATCAGCGTCAAATACGACAATGCCGACAATAAGCGTCCGGGATTCAAATTCGCCGACTACGAACTCAAAGGAGTGCCGGTAAGGCTCGTGCTTGGTGCTCGAGATATAGAATCTGGCACCATTGAGGTGATGCGGCGCGACACCCTTGAAAAGAGTGTTGAGCAACTTGAAGGCATCGTCGAAAAAATTAAAGTATTGCTTGAAGAAATACAGGATAACATATTCAAAAAAGCATTAAAACATAGAGAAGAAAAGACGGTGATAGCCAACTCTTACGACGAGTTTAAGCAGCGTCTTGACGAGGGCTGCTTTGTGATGGCACATTGGGATGGAACCACCGAAACGGAGGAGCGTGTCAAAGAGGAAACAAAGGCAACTATCCGCTGCCTGCCTCTTGACGGCGACACCACGCCAGGCACTTGTATATTTACCGGTAGGCCGTCGGCGAGAAGAGTACTTTTCGCGCGCAACTATTAATATGCTCCTTTTCGTTATTATTACAAAACAGTTCGTTTTATTTGATTTTTGAGATGAATAACCCTCCGGTAATATCAATTGTGATGCCGTGCTACAACGAGCAGGAAGTGCTGCCGTTGACCATCAAGAAACTGCTTGAATTGCTCGACACTATGGTAAGTGATGGTCTTGTCAGCCCATCGAGCCATATTCTGTGTGCCGATGACGGCAGTCGCGACGACACATGGAAGATTATCGCTGAGAACCATAGTGCCGACCCCCGTGTGAAAGGCATCAAGTTGGCGCACAATCGCGGCCACCAATACGCATTGCTATCCGGGCTGATGGAAGCCCGCACACTGTGCGATGCCGCGGTTTCGATAGATGCCGATCTTCAGGATGACACGTCGGCAATTGTAGAGATGGTCAAGGAGTTTAATGCCGGTAATGAAATTGTGTATGGGGTAAGGAGCAAACGGGCTACAGACACATGGTTTAAACGCACTACGGCTCATTCGTTCTATCGCCTACAGAAAGCCATGGGGCTTGAGACGATTTACGACCATGCTGATTTTCGGCTGATGAGCCGCCGCGCACTCGAGATCCTTTCGGGCTACAAAGAATCGAATCTTTTCCTGCGTGGGATAGTTCCTCAGATTGGTTTGCGCTCCTCCATCGTCAAATATGAGCGCCGTGAGAGGCTCGCCGGCGAGTCAAAATATCCCCTCAGCAAGATGTTGTCGTTGTCAATCGATGGAATCACATCATTCTCGGCGAGGCCCATGAGGCTGATATTTATGACCGGACTGATATTTCTCTTGCTCGACATAATTGTGGCGATATATGTGCTCATCTCATATTTCACCCGCGACATTGAATCAGGCTGGCCGTCGCTGATGCTGTCGGTCTGGTTTTTGGGCAGCCTTATTCTTATCGCCATTGGCATGGTGGGCGAATATGTGGGCAAAATATTTATTGAGGTTAAACAGCGGCCACGCTACAACATAGAGGAACGCTTGATTGAGTAGAATTCAATAAACGAGAAATACATTTCGTAGATCACGAGAAAATATTATGACTACTACTAGAGAAACGCGCGTCGAGATTCATCTTCCCGACGCAACCACGAAAATGCCCCTACCCTACGCTGATGGCGGGATTCGCGCCGGTTTCCCCTCGCCTGCCCAGGATTATATATCTGAGGCTATCGACCTGAATTCCGAGTTGATTACCCATCCGGCGGCCACATTCTACGGTCGTGTCGTTGGCGACTCAATGTCGGGTGAAGGAATCGACGAGGGCGACATCCTCGTAATCGACAAGTCGCTCGACCCGTCAAATGGCGACTTGGCCGTATGTCAAATCGACGGAGAATTCACTTTGAAGCGACTAAACATCCAGAAGGGAAGAGTAATGCTCATGCCTTCATCGCCAAACTACCCCCCTATTGCAATCAACGAAGAAAATGAGTTCGTGATTTGGGGCATTGTGACATATACAATTAAACGTAATCGCCGCCCTCACTGATACTTCCGCGAAGGGCATTTGTCTCAAGGGGCTTTCTATTAATTACCCATACGATTCGTTATAGAGCCATAAATTCCACGTTCAAAAAGAAGTCAATAAACATCAACAATAATGAACTCTTTCGTAAATTCTGGATTATATTCGAATCTACTTGGCGGTCATTCGATCACAATGCCCGCATTGCTCCCTCTTTCCTGACAAGCATCTTCAAATATTCTCTCTGATTTTTCTGAAAGACAATTTATTGCCCCTCCCCTAATTGTCGCATCATGATTGGGCTTGTGGATTGCAACAACTTCTATGTGTCGTGCGAGCGAGTTTTTAATCCTCGCTTGCTTGGCAAACCTGTCGTTGTCATGAGCAGCAATGACGGTTGTGCCGTTGCCATGTCGCAAGAGGCCAAAGATATAGGAATTACTCGGGGAGTGCCGATATTCCAGGTGAGAGACATCATCCGCCGCCATGATGTGGAAGTGTTGTCGTGTAATTTCCCTTTATACGGCGATATGTCGTCGAGGGTGATGTCTGTTGTGACAGAAATGGCGCCATCGATAGAGGTTTACTCCATCGACGAGGCTTTTTTCGCAGTTGACTGCAATGATAAAGAAAATCTTCACGAACGAGGTAAAACATTGAGGAAGCGCATCCTCAAAGCCACAGGAATACCGACATCTGTGGGTATCGCATCAACAAAAACACTCGCAAAGGTGGCGGCAAGATTTGCCAAGCGATACAAGGGTTATGACGGAGCATGTGTGATAGACACACCTGAAAAGGTGGAAAAAGCATTGATGCTAACGCAGATAGGCGATGTTTGGGGCATTGGTCGGCGCACTACGGCGCGTTTTCTCGACGAGGGAGTGACAACGGCTTATCAATTGGCATCGATGAGCGAAGAGGAGATAAAGAGACTTTTTAATGTTGTCGGCCAACGCACATGGATGGAGCTTAACGGCACAACCGCAGTCGGCTCGGAACCGTTGTCACGGGCAAAAGAGCAAATCACCACTTCGCGGTCGTTCGCACACACTACTTCGAGCCAATCTAAACTTTCGGAGTACATTGCCCAATTCGCTACTCTTTGCGCATCGAAGCTTCGTGCGCAAAACAGCAATGCGTTGGCGATTACCGTATTTGTGTTCCCAAAAGGGGATAATCGCGGTCTTGGAAAATGTTCCTTCGCAGAGGTTACACTGCCAGAGCCGTCGGCCGACACATTGACGATTGTTTCTCACTCGTTGCTTGCGCTGCGTTCAATCTATAGAAAGAACACGGAATACAAAAAGGCGGGCGTGATAATCTCAAAAATATTAGATGTCGCACAATCGCAATTTTCTCTTTTCATTCCCGAAAATGAGCGCATGAAGAGGACGAACTTAATG
>CADBML010000094.1 GCA_902795825.1 uncultured Bacteroidales bacterium | reverse complement strand
GAGGGAGCATCGTCTTCTTTGCCGACAAAGATACCAAAACTTTTTGACATTGCAAAAGATAATGCAAACAATCTTGAAGTGTCTGAAGGTATTGGGTCGGCTGAAGCAGAGGAATTGTACCGTGACGGTGACGAAGTAGAGGACATTTGGACGGACGGCAGTTTGGGATTTGACGAGATGATTACCCGTGCCGCTGTGCGTCTGTCGGACAAACACCGAGATGACAAGACGATGAAGCAGGATGCCTACCGTGCTATCGGTGGTAACTTGACAAAGTTGCGCCAGGCGATGGCGTTGCAGAAGCGTTTTGACCAAACTACGGTGAAGCGTGTGAGCGACTTGGCGCGTGTGCTTATCAGCAGTGGTTACTTGAATAATCTGACGGCAGGTGAGATTAAGAGATTGCTGAGTGCCGTAAAGAACAGCGTAGGACACAATGACATCACGGCGAGCGTTTCCATAACAGGCCGCAGTACATTCTCACCGATTGTTCGGTGGCGACTGACGCCAACTCCATCTCCAACGTCAAAATATGATTTTGAAAAGTCACCAACAAACGATAAAGTCAAATTATCTCACCAAAAAGTCACCTGAAACGGCAATAAAAAAACTCAATAATTTGACAATATTTTAATCATCAAGTTATTAAGCAGATTAATTAGTACGCCCGTGGGGAGTCGAACCCCAATCGTCGGAACCGGAATCCGATATTCTATCCATTGAACTACGGGCGCTCGGCGTTTCGGCTGCAAAGTTAGTGCAAGCCGAGCGAAATGTCAAGAAAAAAACAACTTTTTTTCTTGCATTGCCGAGGGTGGCAAACTAAATCCTCCCCAAGCAGGGGATGTGCCGGCAACGTCGGCGGAGGGGTAGAACCCTCCCTAACCCCTACCCTCTCACACGACAAGCGGCAGCACCTCGATGGGCGCCGCCGCTTGTTTTTTGACGTTGAATTCGGGGAAATCGACCTCTAAGCGCGAGTTAGAAACCGAGAGCCTTCGATAATCCTTTAGCCACCTCGTCGGCAGCCTTGTTAGCGGCTTTAGTGGCGGCTTCGTTGACAGCCTCCCCCACTTTCTTGCCGATTGAGTCGGCTGCTTGGTTCATCGACTTGCCAAGTTCGTCAAGAGCGGTTCCGGCCTGTTCGCCTGAAA
This sequence comes from uncultured Bacteroidales bacterium, assembly GCA_902795825.1. Lineage (GTDB taxonomy): Bacteria > Bacteroidota > Bacteroidia > Bacteroidales > Muribaculaceae > RUG14106. Next base: position 7,374 of record CADBML010000094.1, on the reverse strand, counting down.
GCGCATCCATTGCCGCGTTAACCTTGTCGAGACCGAGATTCTTCGCGGCCTCACTCTGTGCGGCTGCAAGGTCGGCGGCGTGTTCGGTGGCATACTGGTCGGCGACTTTGTTGAACTCGGCGAGGGCGTCGGAGCCTTTTGCCTCGTAGAACTGATCGAAGAGCGAGTGGGCCGATTCGAGCGCTTTCGAAGCATTTTCCATGTCCTCAACGGTCTTTGCGGATTTTGTCTTATCGACCACCCAGTCGAAAACAGCTTTCGAATCGACAGCGGCGTCGCCGGTGGGGATAATGCCTCCGGTGGTGGCAGCCGAAAGAAGACCCGACGCGAGATTGCCGAGTTTGGAGTCGGCGATTGCGCCTGTGAGTTCGCTCACGTGCGATTTGCCGAAAGCGGCGAAAGCGTCGAGGAAAGAAGCTTTCTGGTCGTCGCCTTTAGCGCCGTAGAAATCGACAAACTTCTTTTGGATTTCTGAAAGCTGCGGGAGGAGAGCCGTCACGTCATCGACGCTCTTGATTCCCTTGAGCATTTCAATGAGTTTAGCACCAGCCGATTCGGCGTCCTTGTTAACATCGCCGGTGGGCTTCAGTTCGTTAACACACGATGTGAGTGCCATTGCAAGCACTGCGACACATAATAAGAAAAATTTCTTCATAACTTGAATATTGTAAATTGATAGAAATAATGCCACAAAGCTAATGATTGTTTTTGAAAAGTCAAAATCTGACAAAGAAGAGAATTGAAAGGGGAAAGTTTAGAGGGGATGAAGTCTTTAGGGGGATACGAGACTGCGTCACGCATTACACCGACTTAAAGTTGAGAGATTATCGAGCAATCGAGCACTCGAATGATCGAACAATCGAAAACTATTCCTCACTCCTAATTGGGTCGAATGCCGATGGCTTCGCCACCACGGGCCGCCTTTCAGGCAACTCCCGCTTCGGCATCTCCCCGAGCCGCTTCGCGGGTTCCTCATTCCTCATTTCTCATTCCTAATTCTTTTTCATTGTTCCGTCGTCGGCGATAGTGAGCGGCGATTCGGGAATGTCGGCGCTCGAGAGCGAGCGGATTTCTTTCACCACGATGCCGGTATTGTCGAGCCGCGGACCTGACGCGCCTTTCTGCAAAGCTGAGAATATGCGTCCTCCGACGAAGCGTCCTTTACCATCCACATCCACCCGAATAAGGGGCGCATAGCCCGTCTTGCCAGCCTTGCTAATGCCAAACGGCGTGCAGAAATTTCCCATCGAATAAGCGATAAAGCGGTCCTTGTAGAGTTCGACGGCGCGCACCACATGAGGGCCGTGGCCGAAAACGATGTCGGCACCCGCGTCGATCATCTCGTGAGCAAACCGATACACGTTGCCGCGGTTTGCGCCGAGGAACATCTCATCCTGGCGGGTGACGTGGGTGTGGCTCGTGCCTTCCGCACCGGCGTGCATCGACACTACGACGATGTCGCATCCAGCCGCGCCCTTGAGCCGCTTGACAAGCGACGCCACATAATCGTAGTCGCGGTTGGAAAGCATCGACGTGTGTGGAGCCACGGCAATGAAGCCCACAACAAGGCCGGAACGGTGAATGGTGTCGGTTTCGCAAACGTCCTTTACGCCCGCGTAAGCCAAGCCGGCCTCACGGAGCACACGCATAGTGGATTGCTGGCCCGACGGACCGAAGTCGCGCCCGTGGTTGTTGGCGATGCTGATCAAGTCGAAGCCGGCATTGACAAGGTGGTTGACATACCGTTCGGGCATGCGGAACGTGAAGCAATGGCTGGGGTCGCCGCCGCAGTTCTTCGGTGTGCCGCCCTTGTCGAGGAGCACGCCCTCGAGGTTGCCCATTGCCACATCCGCGCCCTTGATAATGTCGGTGACCCCGTCGAGGAGGTCGGCGCCGTCCTTTGCGGTGAAGCGTTTCGTGCCTTCGGGATAATTGAGGCCGAGAAGGATATCGCCGCAGCCCACGAAGGAGAATGTGCGGTTCGGATCGATATTGCGTTCGGCCAAAGCGGCGTTGTCGGCCGCCTCGCCGGCAACGGAATCGGCGGCTGTGGCGTTGTCGTCAGAAGCCGCGCGGCATGAAAAAAGCATTGCTGACGAGGCGAGCAATGCTAAGGTAATTCGTTTCATGAGAAATGATATGTGATGATTGATGAATTGACAAGTTGCGCCGCGACGGCATCAACCTTCGCTTCCGAGGATGCGGCAAGCGCCCATGTAGCGGCGTGCGTAGTAGTCGTCGGTGGAGTTGTTGTGACGGACACCCTTGATTGAGGCGTGGATGAAAGTGAACGTGCCGTTGTCCTTGACATCGTAGATGATGCCGACATGACCGATTCGACCATTGATGGCGCGACCGTTGAAGAACACCAAGTCGCCCGGGCGGACTTCGTTTTTCGACACTTTGTCGCCGTTGAAAATCTGATGCGACGCGCGGCGGGCGAGGTTGTAGCCGAAGTGGCGGAACACGTAGCTTGTGAATCCCGAGCAGTCGAAGCGGTTCGGGCCGTTGGCGCCCAGGAGGTATTTCGTGCCGAGGAAACGGTCGGCATAGGCGAGGAGGTCGGCGGCGTTGGCATCTGCCTCAACCGACTGGCCATTTTGCTGCTTTTCGCCTCCATATAATGAATTGAAGTCGTTGAAAAGGTCTTCAAAAGTCACATTTTCGTCGGCTTGGTTAAGTTGACGTGAATTGATTGTGTTGTTGACCGCGACACCGGCCAAAAGGATTGTGATTATAGCAATAAGTTTCTTCATATTCTTTTGTGGTTCGGGCCTCGAGGAGGCCTCATTATTCTTTTCACCACAAAATTACTCTGAATAAATTTTACGGCAAAATCGGTTAAAGGTTTGTAAACATTTACAGCCGTAAACTATTTTGAAAAAATATGCTATATCTCCCTAAATCAGCGACTTTTCGACTGTTTTCAATTCAAAATCCGAGTAAATCAACTGTTAAAAATATAACTTTATTTAACTAAATTTTTAACATTTTCGCAAGCGAAAAGCCGGCTCGCGGATTGTGCTAGCCGGCTTTTATTAATTGGTGAAACGTCGGTTTATCGTTTGCCGTTTTTCTTCTGTTGCTCGCGAAGCATCGCCTGCTGGCGGCGCTGAGCCTCCTCAAGGCGTGCCATGAAGCCCGATTTCTTTTTACCCTTCTTGTTGGCGGCGTTGCGAGCCATTTCGGCGCGTACATCCTCCTCTTTCACCACCGCGCGGAAAGCGTAAGTCATGATGATGGTGATGAGCAACGAGAGGAAGTAGTAGTACGACAGACCCGAAGCGTAGTCGTTGAAGAAGAAGAGGAACATGACGGGCATGAGATACATCATCCACTTCATCGAAGGCATCGAACCGCCGCCCTGAGTCTGCATATTGAGATAACTGTAGATGATGTTGGTTGCGGTCATCAACAAGCAGAAGAGGCTCACCTGATTGCCATACCAGGGAATAGAGAATGGCAGAGTGAGCACCACGTCGGGTGCGGAAAGGTCGGTGGCCCAGAGGAACGACTCGCCACGCAGAGCTATTGCCGAGGGGAAGAACGTGAAGGCCGCGATGAGGATAGGCATCTGCAGCAACATCGGCAAGCAGCCCGACATGGGGCTCGCGCCGGCCTTGCTGTAGAGCTCCATAGTCTTCTGCTGGCGCGTCATGGCGTTCTCGTTGCCTGGATATTTCTCGTTGATTTCCTTGATGTCGGGCGCGAGCACACGCATCTTGGCCTGCGACTTTAAGCTCTTGTAAGTGAGTGGGAAAATGATGAGTTTGATGAAAAGCGTGAGCAGCAGGATCACGATTCCGTAGTTGGAGACGAACGAGCCGAAAAAGTTGAACACCGGAATGATGATATACTCGTTGATCCAGCGGAAGAGACTCCATCCCAGCGGGACGAGGCGGGCAAGTTTGAGGCTTGAGCCGTCGCCGCGGAGCATCGCGTCGTAGTCATCGAGAAGCGACACGTCGTTCGGGCCGAAATAGAGGTCGAACGAAGCCGCAACCGGTGCCGTCGAATTGTATTCGAGAGTGGTCTTTGCGTCGAGTTCCTTCAGATAGTCCTCGTAGTGCGGGTCGCCGGAGCCCTTTTCGAAAGGCTTGGTGACGAGGTTGGCTTTAGAGAAATTGCCCTTGGCAATCATTACCGACGAGAAATACTGATTTTTGAAGCCGATCCATTTAATGCGTTCGCTGACGTTTTCGTCGTTGGCCTTCATTTCGTTGAGATATTCCACATCGTCGCCCGCGAACTGGTAGTAAATCGTCGAGTTGCGTTCCTCAAAAGTGCGACCGCGTTCCTGACGGGGCATCCGTTGGAACCATTCAAACTCCATCGACGAGATATTCGTCGGGATGATGTTCTGCATCTGCGTCTGCTTCACCTCCATCTTGACGGCATAACTGTTGCGGGGCAAGGTGTAGTGGATAGCCCATGTGGAGCCACCGCCGAGGTCGAGCGACGCCACGGCCGTAGTGTCGTTCTCGAGCTTCGTCGTGAAGTTGAGCGACTCTGTGTCGATAAACTGAGTGCCGGTGTTGAGCGTGAAATTGAAGCGGTTGTCCTCGCCATCAAACAGAATCACGTTCGTCGTGTCGGCCTTGCGATAGTTTTGAAACTTTTTCAGTTCGACACGTGCGATAGCGCCGCCTCGGCTTGCAATGTCGATCGCCATGAGGTCGTTCTCAAGGCGCACCGACGAGGAATCGCCGGTCATAAACCGAGCGAAAGTGCGGTAACGAAGCACCTTGTTTATAGATGCGATCGCCTCCTTCTGAACGGCCGGCGGGAGAGTACGCGCCACGACGCTTTCGAAAGGAACCACGGTGTCGCCGGCGGCGACAGTTCCCTTGACGGCGTTGTCGGCAACGCGGAGGTCGAAATCGGCTCCGGCGATGCGTGATGCGCCAGTGGAGTCAGTTCCGGCCTGGAGGATAATTGTGCGTAGATTACTGATGTCTGAAGCTACAAGCGTATCGACAACGCCCGCCGTAGCAGCGGCGATGCTGTCGGCTTTAGCCTGTTCTTTCTGGGCCAATTCGATGGCCTCCTGTTGTTGGCGCAACTGTTCTTCCGACGGGCGGTTGCACCACGACATGCCGAAGATGAGCAACCCCATCAACAACAGTCCAATCAAAGTGTTTTTATCCATTTATTGCTTATTATTCTATAGTAGTTATACCCTTTGCTTGACGATAGTTATGCTTCACGGGATTCGCCATGGCGGATGGCGGCGCGGATAAAGTCGAGGAACAACGGATTGGGATTCAAAACGGTGCTGGAATACTCCGGATGATACTGAACGCCCACCATCCACGGATGATCCTTGACCTGAACCACCTCGACAAGATGCGCGGCAGGATTCTCACCCACGCACATCATTCCGGCATCCTCAAATTCCTGACGATAGTCGTTATTAAACTCGTAGCGGTGACGGTGACGCTCGCTTATGTCGGTTTTGCCGTAAGCCTTGGCCGGAATTGAGTCAGGAGCCAGACGGCAGTCGTAGGCACCCAAGCGCATAGTGCCGCCAAGGTTGGAAATATTTTTCTGCTCTTCCATCAGGTCGATGACGTTGTGATAGGTGGCATGGTTCATTTCAGTTGAGTCGGCATCGTCCCAGCCGAGCACATTGCGGGCAAATTCAATCACCATACACTGCATACCGAGGCAGATGCCAAGCACGGGCACTTTATTCTCGCGGCAATATTTGATGGCCGAGAGTTTGCCGGCTACTCCGCGGCTACCGAAGCCAGGAGCGATAATCACCCCGTCGAAGTCCTTCAGAAGCGACTCCACATTGCGGTCGTCGACGCGCTCGGAGTGGATGTCGGTAAGGCGGAGACGGCGGTCGTTGTAAGTCGCAGCTTGAAGCAGTGACTCGTCGATCGACTTGTAAGCGTCCTGCAGCTCGACATATTTTCCCACGAGGGCGATATTCACGTCTTTATCGGCGCTGTGCATTTTGGCGAGGAAGTCGAGCCACGGCTGCATATGGGGCTGGCCTTCGACGGGCAGTCCGGTCTTTCGGAGAATAAATTCGTCGAAATGCTGGCGGTGCATGACGATAGGCACCTCATAGATTGTGGGCACGTCGGGCGACTGCACCACCGCTTCGGGCATTACATTGCAGAATAGTGCGATTTTGCGGCGCACGTCGGCGGGAATGTCATGTTCGGTGCGGAGCACGAGCACATCGGGCTGGATTCCGAGTTCCTGGAGTTTCTTGACGGAGTGTTGAGTGGGCTTCGTTTTAAGCTCCTTTGCCGCTTGAATGAAGGGCACGTAAGTCAAGTGGACACACAGGCTGTTTTGGCTCATCTCCCAGCGCAACTGACGCACACTTTCAAGGAAAGGCAACGACTCGATGTCGCCCACGGTGCCTCCGATTTCGGTGATAATGAAGTCGAAATTGCCCGAAAGACCAAGCTGCTTGATGCGGCGCTTGATTTCGTCGGTGACGTGGGGAATCACCTGCACGGTTTTGCCAAGATAATCGCCACGGCGCTCTTTGTCGATGACCGCTTGATAGATGCGGCCCGACGTGATGTTGTTGGCTCGGGTTGTCTTGATGTCGGTAAAACGCTCATAATGACCGAGGTCGAGGTCGGCCTCATGTCCATCGACCGTCACATAGCACTCGCCATGCTCGTAAGGATTGAGAGTGCCTGGATCGACGTTGAGATAGGGGTCGAACTTTTGGATAGTCACTCTGAAGCCGCGGGCTTTCAGCAGGCAAGCTATCGAGGAGGAAATAATTCCTTTGCCGATTGACGAGACCACGCCGCCTGTCACAAAAATATACTTGGTTTCCACGATGTAGTGATATTATTATTGTTTTCTAAAATTAAGTTGCAAATTTACTGAATAATTTCGACAAAACGCCAACGGCATCACATATTCTTTAGCGTGCGGAGCAAAATAGGCTCCATAATGCGGTAGCCTTTGATGTTAGGGTGGCATCCGTCGGCCGAAAGACCGTCGCGAAGCGCGCCCCGTTCATCGGCCAAAGCCGAATAGTAGTTGACGAACGGAATCTTCTCGGCCTTAGCCATCGCAGCAAGGCGCTCGTTGAAATCCACGATAATCGGAGCCGGCTTGATGTCGGGCCGCCACGAGAACCCACCCGTAGGCAGCAGCGAGCACACCACGGGCTTGATTTTATGCAGCCTCGCAAGCTCAATCATCGAGCGGATATTGCCCAGGATGTTGTCGAGCGAAATCGGGCCGTTGTTTTCGGCAATGTCGTTGATGCCGGCGAGTATGACCACCACCTTAGGCTTCAAGGCAATGACATCGCTGCGGAAACGGACGAGCATTTCCGAGGTGGTTTGACCGGAAATGCCTCGCCCGAGCAGGTTGTTGTCGGCGAAGAAG
>CADBML010000093.1 GCA_902795825.1 uncultured Bacteroidales bacterium | reverse complement strand
GATTATTTGTCGGATTTCCGAGCCCTTGAGCGACAAAATGCCCGACTTCCTTACGTTATAGTCAGCGCCCTTCACGCGCGCGCCCTCGTAATAACCGTGGAAGTCAATTCCGAAATAATAGGGGAAATAATATGTCTTGTTTTCATCAACGATTGCGTCCTTTTTTGGCTCGACAAACAAGTAGCCGCCTATGGCAAAGGGCATGAATGGCTGAGTTTTCTCCGCCATCTCGATATCGTCAAACACCTGCAGTTTGTCGGAGGTGCCGACAACGGCTTCGATATTTCCGCTGCCGCTAAGATACTTGACCGTGATTTTCGCCAAGTCGCTGTAGTCGCCGAGCTTGACGGCGTATTTACCCCGAATCATGTCGATCTGCATAGAATCGTCGCCACATGATAGTGCCGCCGCGATGAAGAGCATCACGATTGCCGTTGTTAAGATATGTCGTATTCTTTTCATTTAAGTTTCTGTTTTATAGCCAAGTGATTTGCGGCGTGTTGTAAAAAATACCTTTCGTTATGTTTTTTCGGATTATTCTACCCCTCCGTCGGCTTTGCCGACACCTCCCCTAGCAGGGGAGCTGTCACAAAGTGACTGAGGGGTAGTGAATTGAAAGAGATTCATTTTACTTTAGAAACTTGACATTTCATTTTTGACGGAATTATTTTTTAAAATGGGCTTTTATTGCCTTCATGAAATGGGCTTTTATTGCCTTCACGCCGCAAAATTACGTCAAAAAACAATTCGTGTCAAGAAAAATCGGTGTCACTTTTGGCTTGTAACTATCTGATAATCAGCGGGTGAAGTTGGAGTGTTTTTCACTTTTTCGCAAATTGCTGATTTTCATGCAGTTGCGGTGTGGTCGGGTTTGGGAAAATGAATCGTTTTTTTGAGTGAAATGTTCGTCAATTATGCGGAAAAGGCGTATTTTTGCGTCATAAACCATTATAATATTAGAAAAATGAAAAAGAGATTGCTTCTATATGCGACGTTATTTTTGGTTGTGGCTGGCTGCAGCCGCGGCGGTTCCGACAGCCGTCTTTCGGCTGTTGACAGTCTGCTTTGGCTGAAGGATAAAGTGGCAGATTATTCTGATTTGGAACGGGCCGCATCGCTTTTGGCGGCTGTGGATAAGTCGACGCTTAGCGCTGACGACAAGGGGTTTTATTCGCTTTTGGCTCTGGAGTCGAAATATAAGAATTTTCAGCCGATTACTGATGCTGACACAGTGACGGCCAACGAAGCGGTGGCGGTTTTCGACCGTTCGGCCGATTCGCCAAAGAAACTTCGCAGTTACATTATACGTGGCGCGGTGGAGGAAGAACTTGGACGGCCGTTGGTGGCCGCCGGATGGTATGAGAAGGCGTTGGAGATTGCGGATGTCCCGGCTTCGTTGCGCGCGTATTCCCATTTCCGCATTGCCGTTTTGTTCGATATAAACCAACTTTCGGAGTTGTCGCGCCGCATCGACCATTATCGTGCCGCTGCCGACGGTTATGCCGCTGTTGGCGATTCGGTGAAATTGTCTCGGTGTTATTTCGACCTTGCCCATGTCTATGGAGAAGAGATTGCTGATTCCACCGAATATTTTCTCGCCCGCTGTTTGGAAGTGGCGCAAGAAAATGCCGACAGTGTGATGATGGCGGAGGCGCTATGCGGATTCTCCACATGGCATGTCAACAACGGAAATCCCTCGTCGGCGGTTGAATATGCAGAGAGGGCGGTGGAATTGGGCGAAGGCTTATTGCCCGACGGCACACCAATGCTATGCATGGCAAATGCCGAAATCGCTTCGGGTAATGCTGCGATTGGGCGCAAGGCATTTGAAACGGTTGATTCCGCGACTGCAAGGCCCGATTTGTGGCTCATAACCCGGCAGCGGCTCGCGGAAGTTGAGGACGACTATCGCATGGCGTTTCAGACGCTTTCAAAACGATATGAAATTGCTGACTCCGTGGCGACCGGCGATGTGCAACGCAACTTGTTGCGGACTGATTTGGAGCAGTCGTTGATGAAATCTGAAGTCGAGCGAGCCGAATTGCGTTCGCAACGAGTGGTGTGGGCTGCATTGGCCGCATTGCTCGCCCTCGCCGTGGCCGTGTTGGCTCTTTATTTGCGTTCCCGCCGACGTGAGCACCGCGCGATGTCGATGATGGTTGACCAACTTCGCCACGACAAATATCTCCTTGTGGATGAGAAAAACACACTTTTGGGCGCAAACAGTCACCTGAAAACGGAAAACGAGCAGTTGCAGACGGAGCAGGGCAAATTGCTCGGCGATGTCGAACGCCATCTTTCGTCGTTTATGGCGTTGGCCGAAAATGTCACCAACGTGAAGGGCTTTGACAAGATGGTGGAAAATCTCCGCACGACACTCAACGATGTTGCCGACGAGGATTTTTATCGTTCGGTTGAGGCCCTGGCAAACAAGAAAATGGGCGGCGTCATCGACAGCCTCTCGCAAAAGTCGGAATTATCGCCGAGAGAATTGACTGTTGTGGCGTTGTCGGCTGTGGGGTGCTCGGCTTTTATGATTTCGATTTTGTTGGATTACAAAAACTACCGCTACGTCTATACCGTCAGAAACAACATAGCGCG
>CADBML010000092.1 GCA_902795825.1 uncultured Bacteroidales bacterium | reverse complement strand
TGTTCTTATATCTTTTCTTTCCCGTCGCGAAGCTCTATTGTGCATTGTGCATTACGCCTAGCGCATTACAAAATCGACGCAGGTGCGCGACTCGATCATCGGCTTGATGATCCCGACGGCTGCCACGTGGGCGGGATGCGCCGAATAGGCGGCTACGTCGGCGAGCGTTTCGGCTTCGGCGATAAGCGCCATGTCGTACGTTTCGGCGGGATTCATATTTATCCCGACCTCCACTTTTTTCAGTACGTCAATCACTTCGGGCAACGCCTCGATTGCCTCTTTAAACTTCATGGCGGCGGCGCGGCGCTCGGCCTCGCTCCCCCGCAGACGGAATGTCACTACGTGTCGTATCATTTCTCAATATTAATTTTTCTGAGGGCAAAACTACAAAAAAACTCTGACATATGAAAAACCACGACCTATAATATCGGCATCCTCACTTTTTTTTCAAATATTTCAATTTTATCATTAGTAGTTGCTTGCGGATTCCCCTAATATGTCGTAATTTTGCAACACACAAACTTTTTTCTCTAAATGAAACCGATGCTTAAATATCGCGGCGGCAAATCGAAGGAAATCCCTCGAATAATGAGTCACATACCTAGATTTCAAGGCCGCTACATTGAACCTTTTGTAGGCGGTGGTGCCCTTTTCTTTTATCTTGAACCAAAAAAAGCCATTATTAATGACATAAATACCAAACTCATAAATTTTTATCTTGGTGTACGAGATAACTATCCATCACTTAGAACAGAATTAAATTGCATCGAAGAAACATATTCTCAGAATAGACGCGATTTCGAATTGCTAAAATCTCAGACGCCTAATGAACGAGTAATTGACAAAAATGAGGATTTATACTATCATCTTCGAGCGCAATTTAATAGGACAGAAACACCTAATTATTCTGATGCGGCATTGTATTTCTTTATAAACAAGGCCGCTTATTCAGGAATGATTCGTTATAACTCCCAGGGAGAATTCAACGTTCCTTATGGCCGTTATGCACACTTAAACACAAATATTGTGACTTTGGAGCACTGCGAATTACTTAAGCGCACTGATGTTTTTTGCTCAGACTACAGTGCCATTTTTAATATGGCCACTGAAAATGATTTCATGTTTATTGACCCGCCATACGATTGCACTTTTTCAGATTATGGCAATGAAAAATATAAAGACGGATTTAACGAAGAAGAACATCTAAGATTAGCAGAGGCCTTTTATAAATTACCATGCAAAGCATTAATGATTATTGGACTAACTCCGCTTATTGAGAATCTTTATTGTAATGACATCGTTGATATATATGAAAAGACTTATGCTGTAAATATACGCAATCGGTTCAAAGCAGAAGCAAGACATGCTGTTGTAATGAATTATCGTAAAGACATTAACACAGAGACATCAGATAAAACATTTTACTATAGCCAAGCTGAAACAGCGCAACTAAGATTATTCGAACCCACTCCCAATAAATATGGCACAGATAAATAGTCAATTACTTTTCTTGACCACTTCGCCAAGAACCCCAGAAAAGATGATTCCAGAAATAAAGTTGCTTATAAAGCATTTTAAAGGGGAGGAATGGAATTCAGAGACCCAAAGAAAATATATGGAGGTTTTGCGAGATGAGGATTTTTTTAACGGACAAGGGGCAAAAGACCCTGCGTTTAGTGCACGAGACCGTATTAACAGGGCTCCTAAATCTCTTGGATTCGTCAAATTGAGTCCCCGCATAGAATTGACCCCAGCAGGCTATTGTCTCATTAACTCACAAAGGACTGATGAGATTTTTCTAAGACAATTACTCAAGTTTCAAATTCCGTCTCCATTTCATAAACCAACAGACAAAGCAGCAAACTTTTGCATAAAGCCATATCTGGAAATAATCAGATTGATCAGAAATTTAGGGACTTTAAAATTTGATGAACTTCAAATATTTGGAATGCAACTAACCAACTACCGCAATTTCGACACAATCGTAAATAAGATCAAAAAATTCCGTGAAAAAAAAGCAAAAAACGAAGGGAACTATAAAGTATTTAAAAAGTTATATTTACATTCTGAACTAAACAAAATATACAGAGATAGAATTAATAGTGGAAACATTAAGACGAGGGAAAGTTCTGATGTTTCCAAGGGAAAGTTTATTGTTACCCAAGAAAACAACACACGGGACTATGCCGATGCCTGCATTCGATATCTTCGAGCGACCGAATTAGTTAACATCTCACACTATGGTAAATCTCTTTCAATAGTTCAAGATAGAATAGATGAAGTTGATTATATTTTACAGACAGTTGACAGAAAGCCTAAAATGTTTAATAACGAGTCTGAATATATGGATTATTTAGGCTCTATCAACACACCTACTCTTTTAACCGACAACAAGGAATTAATCACAAGAAAAATCAGGGAACTGTTTCCTAATACTACGCTATCCCCCGACGCCAATACTGAGAGCCTTAAACAATTATTTTCCAACCTATTGAATCGACAAAAAACCGACATTATCACCAAGCAGATTGCTGAAATTAAAAGTTTTAGCAAATATAACGAAATACAGAAAACATTTGACGACATTACAAACAACACACTATATGATGCCCCTCTAATGATGGAATGGAACACATGGAGAGCAATGACTATGCTTGATGGTGGGTCGATTAAAGCAAATCTTAATTTTGATGATTACGGGGCTCCATTATCAACAGCATCAGGAAATATGTCTGATATTGTATGCGACTACGGTGATTACTTGGTTTGTGTTGAAGTCACCTTATCTAGTGGCCAAAGGCAATACGAGACAGAAGGAGAACCAGTTACTAGACATATGGGAAAACTTAAAACAGCGAGTGGAAAGCCCTGTTACTGTTTATTCATTGCTCCCAAAATAAATGAAGCATGTATTAGTCATTTTTATATCCTTCATCACTTGAATTTATCATTATATGGAGGAAAATCCACTATTATTCCTCTCCCATTAAGCGTCTTCCGTAAAATGATTGAGGACTCGTACAAGGCCGATTACATTCCCGATCCATCACACATTCTAAGTCTTTTCGAAGCGTCCAACAATTATGCCAATTCGGCCAATAACGAAGTTGAATGGTATGAGAAAATACTTAACAAGGCCTCACATTGGCTTGAATAATCGCAGGCTCGGCTGAACACAATGATTTATCCCGACACATTCGAATCGAAAGTGGGCTTCGATGCCGTGCGACAAGAAATCGCGCAGCGTTGCCATTCGCCGCTCGGCACAGCCGCCGCCGCGAAAATGCGCTTCGCCCGCGACTTCCGTACCGTCGCCGACAACCTCAACGAAACCGCCGAAATGCTCGCCCTCATCACTTCCGAGGAGGCTTTTCCGCTCGAAGGACTGTCCGACACTACAGAGCAATTGCGCCGTTTGGCCGTGGCCGGAAGCGTGTTGACAGCAGATGAAATCCACCGACTTCGTTCTTCGCTGCAAACGGGAGTGAACATCGCCTCGTTTTTCCGCCGGCTGCGAACCGAAGAAACCGTCCCCTACCCCATTCTCGATGCACGAGCCGCCTCGCTCATCACTTTCCCCGACATTATCGCCCTCATCGACAACGTCATCGACCGTTTCGGCGAAGTCAAGGACAACGCCTCGCCCGCGCTGAAGGAAATCCGCGATAGCATCCGCCAAGCCACTGGCTCAATCAACGGGATTGTGCGACGCATCATAGCCCGTTGCCGTCAGGAAGGCATCGTCGACGACGACACCGCCGCCGTAATCCGCGACGGACGGCTCGTCGTGCCCGTGCCTGCACGCGACAAACGGCGAATAAACGGCATCATCCACGACATTTCTTCGACAGGACAGACCGTGTTTATCGAGCCGGCCGAAGCTGTCGAAGCCAACAACCGCATACGCCAACTGCAATTCGACGAGCAACGCGAAATCGCCCGAATCCTCGCCGCCGTCACTGACGATATCCGTCCCCACGCCGACGAAATCCTCGCATCAAACGACGCTCTCGGCCACCTCGACTTCGTTCACGCCAAAGCCCGCTATGCCCGCGACGTCGACGGGCGTTTGCCCGCGATAGAGCAACGGCGCGAACTCGAATGGTACCACGCCGTCCACCCCGGGCTGAAAGCCTCGCTTGCCCGACAAGGCAAAGAGCCTGTTCCCCTGAATATCACGCTGACAAGCCGCGACCGCATCCTCGTCATTTCCGGACCGAATGCCGGAGGCAAATCAGTGTGTCTGAAAACCGTCGGGCTTATCCAATATATGATCCAATGCGGAGTGTTGCCCACCATTTACGAGAACTCCCACATCGGCGTTTTCTCCAACATCTTCATCGACATCGGCGACGACCAGTCGATCGACAACGACCTATCGACCTATTCGTCGCACCTGATGAACATGAAGACGTTTCTCCGTTACGGCGACCGTGCCACGCTTATCCTAATCGACGAAATGGGCTCGGGCACCGAGCCGCAAATCGGCGGTGCTATCGCGCAAGCCACCCTACAGGAATTTAACAACAAAAAGATGTGGGGCATCGTCACCACCCACTATCAAAACCTCAAGAATTTCGCCCACGACACCGCCGGACTCGTCAACGGCTCGATGCTCTACGACCGTCAGGCCATGCGCCCGCTTTTCCAACTCTCTATCGGCAACCCGGGCAGCTCGTTCGCCATCGAAATCGCCCGCAAAACAGGTTTGCCTTCCGACATTCTCGCCGCCGCCGAAGATATCGTAGGCAGCGAATACGTCAGCATCGACCGCTACTTGCTCGACATCAACCGCGACAAAAAATATTGGGAAAACAAACGCGCTGAAATTAAGGCGAAAGAGAAAAAACTCGACAGCCTACTCGAACGCTACGAGGCCGACGCCGACGAACTTCGCGAAAAGCGCAACGCCATTCTCCGCGAGGCGAAGGAGGAGGCGAAGGGCATAATCGAGAAGAGCAACGCCGCCAT